>JAVEZW010000078.1:0-15106 GCA_034002805.1 Bacteroidales bacterium
TGTAACTGAAAAGCTTTTTATCACTTCATCATCTACTGATACCATTTTTAACATGATAGCCCGGTCAAAGCTTCTGGATAAAAAAGAATATCGGTACAGTGATTTGGGTTATTATTATTTTTACAAACTTATCGAGAATAGCACAGAGGCTAATTTTGCTGATTATATCGATTCGTCATTTTACCAACCTTTGGGAGCTTATAAAACGAGTTTTTTACCATTAAGCAAATTCTCAAAAGAAGAAATCGTGCCAACAGAGAATGATCAGGTTTTTCGCAGACAGTTAATACATGGCACAGTTCATGATCCCGGAGCAGCAATGCTTGGTGGTGTGTGTGGTCATGCAGGTGTGTTTGCAACAGCCGATGATCTTGCCAAAATTATGCAACTTTTTTTAAATGGTGGTGAGTATGGTGATGAAACCTATTTTTTAAACGAAACCATTAATTATTTTACACGATATCAAAATAACGTTAAAGATAACAGAAGAGCTTTAGGATTTGATAAACCCGAACCCGACACATTAAAAATTGGTCCTGCATGTAAAAGTGCATCAGCATTGAGCTATGGTCATTCAGGATTTACCGGAACAATGGTTTGGGTCGATCCGGCAGAGCAATTGGTTTATATATTTCTTTCAAATCGTGTACATCCCGATCAGGATAATAATAAATTACTCAAAATGAATATCAGAACAGATGTTCAGCAAGCCATCTATGATGCTATAATTAAAAAATGATAATACTATGAAAACCATTTCAACCTTTCTTTTATTTTGTTTAATTTTTATAAATACAAAAGCTCAATCATTAGAATGGATTACTTCGGGGGCAGGAGATTATATGTATTCGAAAAGTGATATTGGGTATTCGGTAGTTTCTAATGGCAATTCTGTTTATTTAACTGGCTATGTTGCTGGAAATAATGCCAAAATACAAGATACAGTTTTGAATGAAGGCAGTTTTTCTTTTCTTGCAAAATATGATAATTCAGGTGATTTAAAATGGTTAAAAACGAACCAAGGAGTCAATGGTACTGATGTTGCTATTAATAGCCAAAACGAAATTTATACCGCCTATACTACTTTGTATCAAGAATGTAAAATTTTAAAGTTTGATGAAAATGGTAATGTTCTTTGGAATAAACAAATAAATAATATTGATAGAATTACTTCAATTACAATTGATAAAATGGATAATTTAATTTTAACTGGTGATTATTATCCATACAAAGACTCATTAATTATTGAAGATACAGTTATATATGACATTACTAGAAATAGAACAAATGGTTTTGTCATGAAATATAATTCTGATGGTGAGTTTGAATGGTTTAATACTACTAAAATAATATCTGGTTATGGAGGATATGTCTTATTTAAGGATCTACAATCAGATAATAATGGTGATATTTTTGTTATTGGAGATTTTGAGTTATTTGATGAGAATGATAGTCTACAAATTGGGGATTTCTATTTAAATTCAGAATCAAATCCAAATTATGCTCCAAATTATATAAGTCATACCGATATTGTAATGACAAAACTAGATTCGAATGGCGTGTTTCTTTGGGCAAAAAAAAATGGAGGATATAAGGATGATCAGGGAAATAGATTGGCGATTAATGAGTTTGGTGAGGTATATATCGTTGGTAATTATACCGATAGTATATATTTTGATGACATTAAATTAGCCTCCTGTGGTATAGATATTTATTTGGGTAAAATAAATACGAACAGTGAAATTGAATGGGTTAATAAATTGGGAAGTAATTCTTGTAATTTGACATCTGAGGAAGGAAGAACGGTTTCAATTGATGATAATAAGGTTTATGTAGGTGGACGTTACCCTGGTAGTTATTTTCACTTTGGAAGTATAAACAGTAATGATACAATAATATATAATGGTTCTAATACTAATGCTGGATTTATTGCTAGTTACAGTTTAGAAGGTGATTTTATTACTGTTCATAATTTAAAAAGTCCAGAAGATGCAAGAATTGAAGATATCCATGTAAATAATGAAAATATTTATATCACTGGGAATTTTTATCCACCATCGACTTTTCTTAATACTGCAATTCCTACCGTTTATAATAATACGAATCATTTTTTTCTTGCTTCTTTAGGTCCAAGTTCAACAACAAATTTGTCAGTATTAGATACTCACAAAATCAATTTTTATCCAAATCCAGCAAAGGATTTTATAATTATAGAAATGCAAAATAAAGAAAATATGCTAATCTCTATTTGTGATCTAAGTGGAAGAATACTCCTATCAAAAGAGTGTTTTGAGACAAATAACAAAATTGACATTACGTCTATTAAAGAGGGATTGTATATTTTACGAGTAAAAACAGATAATGAAATTTGCAGTGATAAGTTAATTAAAATAAATTAATGTTTATAAGTAGATTCTAATTAAGTATTGTAATTTGCCGTCAGCATATTAAGAGTCTAGCACTTACTTTTTTATAGAGACAATAGGTTTTGTAAATAAATATCAGAACAGAAGTTCAGCAAGCGATTTATGATGCTATAATACAATAAGTTTATTTTAATAATTGTATAATTATACGCAATGGATCCATATAGTAAGCTCCTATATTTTCTAACAATTGCATTACTTGTAATGTTTACGTTGCGACATTTCGAATATTTTAGAGATCTGAGAAGGATTTTTTTAAGTAAAAAGCAAAAAACCGACTTTGATCAGTTCTTCGCTAGAAACTTTAATTACTATAACTTTCTTACTGATTCTGATAAGAAACGTTTTATTTTTCGAGTTTATAATCTGTCGCAGAAGATTAAAATAGTTGGGCGCCAGAATTTCCAGGTTACTAACCAGGTAAAACTAGTTGTTCTGGCTGCCCATGTTCAGCTAACATTTGGATTAGATTATTATTTGATGCCCATTTTTAAAACAATTCTTATATATCCAGGTGCATACAGAAATCCAATCACTGGACGAATGCATGATGGTGAAATAAATCCTCGCGGATTATTAGTGCTGTCTTGGGAGAAATTTACAAAAGGATATTTTTTTCCAACAGATAAAATTAATTTAGGATTGCATGAACTTGCCCATGCATTGATGATTTCTATTATTAAAACTAAGGGACGTGATCAGAGTCTGGACTATTATTTAAACGAGATTATTAAAATTTCAAACAGAGAGATACAGAAAATACGAAATAAAGAAACTCACTTCTTTCGCGATTATGCAGGCGAGAATGTATATGAGTTTTTTGCAGTAGCTGTTGAGCATTTTTTTGAAGCTCCTGAAGGCTTTAAATTGGAATTGCCTGCATTATATATGTATATGACAAAACTTCTTAAACAAGATCCTGCTTTAAAGAAGAACAGATTATAATTTGTAATATAGCTTATAATTAGCTCATCAAGAGTATAATTAATCCAGGTAAATTGGCTGTCATATGTACCGCAATTGCAGGTAAAATACTTTGATGTTTCTCTTGAAAATAACCAGCAATAATACCAATTATCATTGTCATTATCACCGTTCTGAGTATTATGGTTGAATCTGTATTGGTAAACAAAAGTACTAAATGCGCAAGACCAAAAAGTACTCCCGAAATAATAACCGGAAGACTTATTCTTAAATTCTTAGTAATAGTAAATCCATAAACTTTGAATGGTTCCAAAAAATTTTGCAAAAAACCTCTGAATAAAAACTCTTCGCATATACTGGCGTATATAAAAACAAATAAAAAGAATTGTATAAAACTCATTCCTGCAATCGAACTAAGACCATTGCCTTTTGGCAATATTGGTAATCCAAAAGCTAATAAAATTATTGTGGATATAATATTTGCAAGTACAAATCCTGCTAATGCAATCAGTATTCCAGTTATATAATATCTAAATTTAACTGGTTTAAAGTGAAACTTTAACCATCCTTTCTTTGCAAAATATACAATGGCAAGAATACTAAGAATTAGCATTAAGCTATGTATTATAAATGTTGCAGGTATGAAATTGTAAGATATAGTTGTAATTCGAGATAAAAGATTACTTAACACAAAAATAGAAATCGTTAAAAAGAATCCTAAAAACAAAGTCGTTTTGTTATTCATAGTTTATTTTCTTTAGATATATAAAGATATTAATTATTTGTTATATTTTTTAATATACAGATTATTAATAATATATAAAATAAATTGAATTTAATTAAACTTTTTTGTAATTTACTTGTTCCTAAATAAGAGTAATTCTTAATTAAGAATACCTAAATTATGAATAAGGAAAAAATTAGGACTATTCTGCTTGAAAATGGCCTTAAAATTACTCCACAGCGAGTAACTATTTTAGAGGCATTAATGGATATTAAAGACCACCCAACTGCTGATGCTATTAAGGAATATGTAGTAAAAAACAATCCAAATTTAGCTACAGGAACAATCTATAATATTCTAGAAACATTTTGCCAAAAAGGGATTATTAAGAAAGTAAAAACCGAAAAAGATATCATGCGTTATGATATCGAAACTAAAAGTCACCATCACTTGTATTGCGATGAATGCGATTATATCGAGAATTATTTTGATGATGAACTTGATAAGGTGCTTAAAAGCTATTTTGAAAAGAAAAAATTACCCGATTTCAGCATTAAAGAGATCAATTTGCAGATCATAGGGAGTTATAATCCACATAAACAGAAATAGTATATATAAAGCGAAAAATATAAACTAAAAATTAATAATAATGGAAAACAACCCAAAAGAAAGCAAATGCCCTGTTACCGGAGCAACAAGGAAAAATGTTATTGGTTCAGATGGTACCAAAAATCGCGATTGGTGGCCCAATCAGTTAAAACTTAATATCCTGCGACAGAATTCTTCTCTGTCTAATCCTATGGATAAGGATTTTGATTATGCCAAAGAATTTAAAAGCCTTGATTTGGCTGCAATCAAAAATGATCTTCATAAGCTAATGACCGATTCGCAAGATTGGTGGCCTGCAGACTTTGGGCACTACGGACCTCTGTTTATTCGAATGGCCTGGCATAGTGCTGGTACATATCGAACAGCTGACGGACGTGGTGGTGCAGGTTCTGGACAACAACGGTTTGCTCCACTTAATAGCTGGCCCGATAATGTTAACCTCGATAAAGCTCGTAGGTTGCTTTGGCCCATAAAACAAAAGTATGGACGTAAAATTTCCTGGGCTGATTTAATGATTCTTGCTGGCAATGTAGCATTGGAGTCGATGGGATTTAAAACTTTTGGATTTGCCGGTGGACGCGAAGATGTTTGGGAACCCGAAGAAGATGTTTATTGGGGGTCTGAAAGCAAATGGCTTGATAATGATAAACGTGATCTTGATCAGAGCAATGTTGACAATCCGCTTGCAGCAGTGCAGATGGGATTAATATATGTAAATCCAGAAGGACCAAATGGAAATCCTGATCCTGTTGCAGCAGCCAAAGATATACGCGATACATTTGCTCGTATGGCTATGAATGATGAAGAAACAGTTGCCCTTATTGCCGGTGGTCATACATTTGGTAAAACTCACGGTGCAGGTGATGCATCACTTGTTGGGCCTGAGCCTGAAGCTGCTCCAATTGAGGAGCAGGGACTTGGTTGGAAGAGCACTTTTAAATCAGGAAAAGCGGGTGATACGATTACCAGTGGACTAGAAGTTACATGGACACAAACTCCAGCTAAATGGAGCTATTATTTTTTTGATAACCTCTTTAAATTTGAATGGGAGCTTACCAAGAGTCCTGCCGGGGCACATCAGTGGGTTGCAAAGAATGCCGATAAGGTTGTACCTGATGCACATGATCCGTCAAAGAAACACTTGCCAACGATGCTAACAACTGATCTCTCATTGCGCTTCGATCCCGCATACGAAAAAATATCACGAAGATTTTATGAACATCCACTTGAGTTTGCCGATGCCTTTGCCCGTGCATGGTTTAAGCTTACTCACCGCGATATGGGACCCAGATCGAAATATCTGGGTAAAGAAGTACCAAAAGAAGAATTGATTTGGCAAGATCCTATTCCTGCTGTTAATCATGTATTGGTTGACGAGAAAGATATAGCAGAGTTAAAATCAAAAGTACTAAAATCGGGATTATCAGTTTCTCAGCTTGTATCAACAGCATGGGCTTCAGCATCTACATTCCGTGGATCTGACAAACGTGGTGGAGCCAATGGTGCTCGAATTCGCTTAGCTCCTCAAAAAGATTGGGCTGTGAACAAACCTGATCAGTTAAAAAAGGTATTAGAAAAACTTGAAGGTATTCAGAAAGAGTTTAATAATCTACAAAAAGGTGGTAAAAAGATATCTCTTGCCGATTTAATCGTTTTAGCCGGTTGTGCAGGTGTTGAAAAGGCTGCAAAAGATGCTGGAGTGACCATTACTGTTCCTTTTATATCCGGACGTATGGATGCTTCTATTGAACAAACAGATGTGGAATCATTCAAGGTATTGGAACCCGTGGCTGATGGATTCAGAAATTACTTAAAGGCAAAGTACTCAATATCAGCCGAAGAATTATTGATTGATAAATCACAACTTTTAACACTTACAACTCCCGAAATGACAGTGCTTATTGGAGGAATGCGTGTTTTAAATACCAATTTTGATAATTCGAAATATGGTGTTTTTACTAATAAACCAGAAGTTCTTACCAACGATTTCTTTGTTAACCTACTTGATATGAGTACGATATGGAAACCAGTTAATGAAGCAAAGGAATTATTTGAAGGATATGATCGAAAAACAGGAAACCTGAAATGGACTGCCTCGAGGGTAGATCTTATTTTTGGATCAAACTCCGAACTTAGAGCTCTGGCCGAAGTATATGGCAGTTTTGATGCTAAAGAGAAATTTATAACTGATTTTGTGGAAGCATGGAATAAAGTGATGAACCTCGATCGTTTCGACTTAATTTAAAATATATCGTATTTAAATCTAAATTATTAAAACCAAATAAATCTATTTAGCAATGGGAAAACAAGCAATTAAAGTAGCATCTGTTGATGTTAAAAAATTAATTAAAATGTTAAATGCTGCTCTTTCAGAAGAATGGCTGGCCTATTATCAGTACTGGATTGGAGCCCGGTTAATGGAAGGTCCTATGCGCAGTGAGGTTGAGCCTGAGTTATTGTTGCATGCCGATCAGGAGTTAAATCATGCCGTATTGGTTGCAAACAGAATAATTCAACTTGGTGGTACACCGGTAATCAATCCAAAGGATTGGACAAAACTGGCCCGATGTGCTTATGATGAACCTTCTGATCCATATATTGAAGTTATTTTAGATCAAAATCTAAAAGGCGAAAGATGTGCAATTCAGCGTTACCAGGAAATAGCTGATTTTACAGCTGGTAAAGATCATTCTACACACCAAATGGCTGTTCAGATTATGAACGAAGAGCTCGAACACGAAAACGATATTGAATCGTGGATTACTGATATTAAACGAATGAAAGACGAGTTTAAAAAAATGAGAATGTAACTATTTATAAATCAATTAAATTAAATTAAATTAAAACTATGGAACAAGAAAACAAAGTGGCTACAATGCCACGAATTGGAGAGAAAGCTCCTGAATTTAAAGCAGTAACAACACAGGGCGAAATTAATTTCCCAGCCGATTATAAAGGCAGTTGGGTTATACTATTTAGTCACCCAGCCGATTTTACACCAGTTTGTACATCGGAGTTTATGACTTTTGCTTCAATGGAAAAACAATTTAATGCGGCTAATTGTAAATTGGTTGGTCTTTCTGTTGATGGATTATACAGTCATATTGCCTGGTTACGAACAATTAAAGAAAAGATTGAATACAAAGGCATGAAAAACGTTGAAGTAACCTTTCCATTAATCGAAGATATTACCATGGAAGTTGCAATGAAATACGGAATGATGATGCCAGGTGAAAGTAATACAAAAGCTGTTCGTGCCGTGTTTGTTATTGATCCAAATGGTATTATAAGAACAATTATATATTATCCTTTAAGTTTAGGTCGTAATTTTGATGAGCTTTACAGGGTTATTATTGCATTGCAAACAGCTGATGAATTTAAGATTGCCACTCCGGCCGATTGGAGACCAGGAGATGATGTTATTGTACCAACTGCTGGCTCATGTGGTGTAGCAAAAGAAAGAATGGAAAGTAAAGACGAAAATGTTAAATGCTACGATTGGTTCTTCTGTACTAAAAAGCTTGATAAAGACACTGTTTTGAAGAAGATTATTAAAAAATAGGGTTTTTAGAGGTTAGTAATTAAAAAAGCCGTCTTAATTTTTAAGACGGCTTTTTCTTCGGTATTAATTATCTTTTGAATGGTTTTATGTGATTTGATTTAACAGGCATTTCAGTTAAATCAACATAAGTAAGCGTGCCTTTAAAATAACCTGTCAACACTTTATTCTCTGTAGATGTTAAATTGATTGTTATTTCATAAGTAGTTTCAGTTAATTTAACCACAACCGTACCAGCTACAAAATCAACATAAGTACCGGTTTCTGTAGCAAAATTATAATTGATGGCTAGTTCGGCATAATCAAAAGTACCAGCATTTGTAGTTTCATATAAATCAAATGAATATGTTCCAGGTACTAATTGAGTTCCTGAAGTAGTGAACATCTCAAAATAGAGCATTGATCCAATACCTGAAATATCACCTGTTTCTGTATTGTATGTAATTCCTGATGTTGCAAAGGTTAGATCTAAATTGTAGCTTGATACGCTCTTTTCGATAACTGCACCATAGTTTTCAAGGAAACCGGCTGCAATTTTATAAGTTGTTCCATTATAACTAAAGCTATTATCTTTTGAAGATTCTTCATCATCGCATGATAATAAGGTAACTGAAAAAACAGCCAACATAATGGTTAAAAGACGTAAGTTAAATTTCTTCATAATCTGGATTTTTTTAAGGCACCTACTCATAAGCTTTTCGGTTATCGCTCCCTACTCTTTCTGGATTTTTGGGTTACTCCATTATTTTATAATAAATAAGTTATTAATCAATAACCTAAATTACGCAAATTAGTTCAAAAAAAAACGAATTATATGTTAAACGACTTATGGTTAACTATTATTACATTTTTTAGCCAAACCCAGAAAAAAAAGTAGATAGCAATTATAACTACTACGTTAAAAACAAAGTAAGGCATTGCTTTTTCGGGTTTTATCTTTGTCATTTTTCGAAATCCAAAAAAGTAAATATAAATACAATAAAGATTCAGAAAATTTACCATGCGCGACATAGCCGGTGATAAGTTTAATATCCCGATAAAAATAATGGCTGTATATGAATAGGTAATTAACTCAAATGTTTTATTGAAATTTTTTTCTGCTTCGAATTTTTTCGAAAAATAATCGATCACATAAGAAGTAATATAAATTGCCAGCAACGTGATAATATAAAAATATACAAAAAGCTTTAATCCCAGTAAAAAAGAGGTGGCATATCCCATAAACTGAACACGGTAGCCCACCAGTGAGTACCCAATTAAATTAACAAATGCAGGTATTAATGCGATATATATATTGTAGTTTCTTATTACTGTACGAAAATCCTGATTTTCATTTGCGATTTCGTTCCAACCGGTTCGTGGACTAAGGATAAGTGATTTAGCTCTGTTTATGATGAATTTGTAGTTCATTGATTAAAATAAATTAGTATAAAACATTTACAACAATTGGATTAGTTAGGTTTTTAACCTAATTTATTGCATAAGTCAAATAAGGCATAAAAGTAATAAAAACTTGCCTGCACACAAATAAGTGTCACAGATTTATGAATTTTAAAGGAGTTTTGAGTTTAGATAAATGGGTTTAATCATTATTTATTAATTCGTTTATTTCGTTTAAATGCAATTTAAAATGTGGCAAATAATCCATAATCATTGATTTTAATGATATTTTCGTTCCTAGAGCAGAAATCCATTCGTTATTCAGCTTATCACTGTTCACATTATTAATTACATGAATAATATGAATATTTGAATATTTCCATAACTGAACTAAATTGTTCCAATTCTCAGTATGGTAACTCTGAATTGAAATCCACCTGTCATTATTGCCCAAACTAGCATAATCTGGAAATATTAATGGACTTGACTGATATTGCAGATGAATAATTCGATGTGTATTATTTGATGCGGAATCTATCATGTGGCCGATAATCTGCTTTATACTTCTGTTTTGGTTGTTTAGCCTATGTGTTATTACATCATCTGAAAGAGATAATAATTTGGGTTCCCATATCTCTATCAACATTAATAACTCCTTATTGTTTGCTGCAAAATCATTCATGTTTAGAACACTTTTTATTGGTAATTATTTTAGGTTGATTTTTTTTATTCTTAGCTATTGTAAATATAAAACAAGTTTTGTCGAATTAAAATGATTTAATCCTGATAAAAAGCCTGTATGCCCTGATAATCATGATAAAGCTGGAATTAAGCAGATATTGACTTTCACATAAATAATCACTACATTTATTTTATTCAATCACACTAATCTTTTCAGTAAAAAGGAGGTACCTATGTCAGATTCTGTTTACAAAATTATCGAATTAGTTGGTACGAGTACCGAATCATGGGAAAAGGCCGCTGCAGCAGCTGTTAAAAAAGCTGCTGAAAGCTTACGCGAGTTGCGTATAGCTGAAATCTCTCAACTTGATTTACAGATTAAAGACGGAAAAATTGAAGCCTACAGGGCTAAAGTAAAAGTATCATTTAAATACGAAGGACATCATTAAAAGAATCAGGCTAAATGCCTGATTTTTTAATAATCCTGTTTAATTAGTTTGTTTTGTTCATAACAAACATATGGTTTGCCCGGTAGCATAATATCAAAATAAGTGGTTATTTCTATTTCAGAAACCTTTCTTATCGTAAATCGCAGTTGTGCATTTACCTTATAATTCTCAACAATTTCTGATTCAAAAATTAAATTATCTATAGTCGATAACGAATCATTTAAATGATACTGAACAAAACTCCCATCAGCATTGAATTGTCTGTAAACGATAGTTCCAATGTTATTGTTGTAGCTGAGCATTCCCCAATCATCTCTTATTTCGGTAAGTTGCTTTTTATTTGATGTTTTGCGCTCAAAGTGATTTGTAATTTCAATAAAATGGTCGTTTAAGCAGTAATTGTAACTTGCCGATATTTCGGATGATTTAATGCCAATACCAACGCCGTTTCCCACCCAGTCGCCGATTAAGAAGTTTACTTTTTCCCACCTAAATTCCTGGGCTTTACTTATTGTATTTGTTAGTATGCTTAAATATATTAACAAAATAATTGTTGAATTTTTGGTTGGCATATCTTTACTGGTTTTTATCTGAAAATGTTAATTTATTCTGATCAAGTCGTGAGTTGTACGATTGAATTATCGCTTTTGCTTTGTTCTCTAATACGATTTGCTGTGGAATTTTGTTAACTAAATTGGTAGTTAAAAGTGAATCCTCAGGGTAATTATAGATTGCAATAGTTTTAATCCCATCGAAATGGATAACATAATTCTGTTGTATTAACTGATAAATACCACTGATATAATTTATGGCAAAATGATCGGCTGAATCGTTTAACAGACTATTTCCATAAGCAATAAATTGATTGTCATATCCAATATAATCCATGATGGTAGGAAAAATATCCGTTTGCTGAGCAACGATGTTGCTTTTTCCAACCAATGTAGTATCATTTGGGTGAAACAATATAATAGGTATAGCATACGAACCCGGTTTAGTATTGTAATAATCACTTTCGGCCTGGGCGGTATGATCTGATGTTATAATAAACAACGTATTTTTGTACCAATCAGTATTTTTGATGCTTTCAAAGAATTTCTGAAGTGCAAAATCTGTATATCCAATACTTTCGTGAATTACAAGTGTTCCTTTCGGAAATCTGTTTTTGTATTTTTGGGGCACTTTATACGGATGATGAGATGTTAACGTATAAACTGAAGTTAAAAATGGCTGCTCAAATCCATCAATTTTTTGCTTAAAAAACTGTAAGAACTCTTCGTCGTAAATGCCCCATTTACCATCGTAATCATCCGGATTATTATATTCGGTCATTCCGTAATATTCATCAAATCCAGCTAATTTGGCAAAATCATTAAATCCCATAGTTCCGTTTTTACCTCCATGAAAAAATGAGGTATGATAACCCTGCGATGCAAGTAAACCAGCGGCTGAGTTAATATTATTAGAGCTGTAATTCGATGTAATAAATGCAATATCAGTTAATGCCGGAATGCCTGCAAATATTGATGGCATCGATTCAATAGACCTTTTTCCGTTGGCATAAGCGTTAGTAAAAACCAAACTGTGATTTATTAATGAATCGAGAAAAGGAGTATAGCTTTTTTTATTACTTATTGCTCCAATATATTCGTTCGAAAAACTCTCGAGGATTATTACTACAATATTGGTTTTGTTTTCTTTAACAGGATGTACTTGTACAATTGGTGAGTAAATTGAATCCAGCGATTCTGGCTTAAAGTAATTAAATGTATTAACTTTTTTATTGCCAAGGGTTTTCATAATTGTGAATGGCGAATTTAAAACCAGTGGAATGTTTTTCGCTTCGGTATATTTGGCAGCATGTATAACACGTAATGGTTTAAGTTGTAATCCTCCCCGCGCTCCAATAATACTTAGTCCGAGCAGCAAAATATAAGTTATAGACTGAAATACAGCATTGCGAAAACTTAATTTCCCATCTAAGAGCTTGTTTTTATTGAGTTTGGGGTATAGAATATATAGAAATATTCCAAACACAGCCCAAAGCAAAAAAAGATACCAGAAATCAATAAAAAACAGGGGTAAAAGAGTTATAAAATCTTTTCCAAGCCATTCTTTGGTGAAAATATCTGCAGTTAATCGCTTGCTTTCAAAATCAAAGAACCGCATATCAGCTATATTGGCTATTAGCAATAAGAGGTTTACAGCCAGGAATAAAAATTTAAGTAGTTTTTGAAAGTACTTTTGGTTTTTAAATTCACCCGGAATTAAACTCAGCACAATAAACAGCAAATTTGCATAAAAAATGGCCGAAATATCAAATCTAACACCAGCTATAATAATCTTAACAAAATGAAAAAACTGGATATCACCAAAATAATTATGATTAAAGAAATAAAAGATAACCCGGGTAGCGCTAAACACAAATAAAAGCAACAGAAGACGCAGTATAAATAGCTGGATATGATAAAGATAATTTTTCATGTTGGAATGTCAGAAGTTTGAAAGGCTTTTTATCCAGTTTGCAAAAGTAATTACTCAATTCAATTTCTCCAAATTACTGATAATTGTCATAATTAGCTAAAATTGGAAAAATATAGTTCGTAAAAAATTGATAATCAGGTGTATTAATTCTAACTTGTTTTTTGCACACGTAAAATTCGACGTAAAAAAAATATATGTTAAAGAACAATAATGTTAATCAGTATTTTAGATAGAAATAATTAGTCCGTTTTATTGTTTTACAATACTTTTGCAAAAAAAGAAAAACTATGAGCATATCACACATTGAACATATCGGGATTGCAGTAAAAAACCTCGATGATGCAATTAAATATTATGAGCAAATTTTAGGATTAAAATGCTATAATATCGAAGAGGTAAAAGATCAAAAAGTAAAAACAGCATTTTTTAAAGTTGGCCAAACCAAGATTGAGTTGTTAGAATCAACTGATCCAGAAGGTCCAATCGGTAAGTTTATCGAAAAGAAAGGCGAAGGAATTCATCATATCGCTTTTGCAGTAAAAGGTATCGAGGAACAGCTGAAACAAAGTGAGGATAAAGGAGTTCAACTGATTGATAAAGCACCACGTAAAGGAGCCGAAGGACTTGATATTGCTTTTTTACATCCAAAATCAACTTTTGGTGTGTTAACCGAGTTTTGCGAAGATAAAAATCTATAATACTATACCCATTATGAATATTCAGGATAAAATAAAAGAATTACTCGAGCTTCGCCAACAGGCAAAACTAGGTGGTGGAGAAAAACGTATTAACGCACAGCACGAAAAAGGCAAACTTACTGCTCGCGAAAGAATTGATTTACTTTTAGACGAAGGATCGTTCGAAGAGTTTGATATGTTTGTTTCGCATCGATGTATCGATTTTGGATTAGACAAAGAAACTTATTTGGCTGACGGAGTAGTTACGGGTTATGGAACTATTGATGGCCGATTGGTATATGTGTTCTCTCAGGATTTTACAGTTTTTGGTGGTTCGCTCTCAGAGATGTTTGCTGCGAAAATTTGTAAAATAATGGATAAAGCCATGAAAGTGGGAGCTCCTGTTATTGGTATTAACGATAGTGGTGGCGCACGTATTCAGGAAGGTGTAAAAAGTTTGGGTGGTTATGCTGATATTTTCCAGAGAAACATTATGGCTTCAGGAGTAATTCCTCAGATTTCAGCAATCTTTGGTCCATGTGCCGGCGGCGCAGTGTATTCACCTGCATTGACCGACTTTAATATTATGACCAAAGGTACAAGTTACATGTTTGTTACTGGTCCTAAGGTTGTAAAAACAGTAACAGGCGAAACTGTAACCTCAGAAGAACTTGGTGGAGCAGGTATTCATGCCACAAAATCGGGTGTTGCACACTTTGTTGCCGAAACCGAAGAAGAAGGATTATTGCTTATTCGTAAGTTATTGAGCTATTTGCCTCAAAATAACCTGGAAGAAGCACCTATTTTTCCTTGTAATGATCCAATTGATAGACTTGATGAGACTCTTAACGAGATAATTCCTGACAATCCTAATAAACCATACGATGTAAAAGATGTTATTCTTGCAATGGTTGATAATGGAGAGTATTTAGAAGTACAACGCGATTATGCTCCTAACATTATTACTGGTTTTGCCCGTTTTAATGGTATGTCGGTTGGTATTGTTGCTAATCAGCCAAAATATTTAGCAGGCGTTTTAGATATTAATGCTTCAAGAAAAGCTGCCCGTTTTGTTCGATTCTGCGATGCTTTTAATATCCCAATTCTTACTCTTGTTGATGTTCCGGGATTTTTACCTGGTACTGCACAGGAATATGGTGGTATTATTCTACATGGAGCTAAATTGTTATTTG
>JAVEZW010000079.1:0-14947 GCA_034002805.1 Bacteroidales bacterium
ATAGTCGATTGATTTCAGTTGCTCCTACTGGAACTATTAGTATTTTAATGAATAATGTTTCTGGCGGAATTGAACCAATTTTTGCACTAGAATATAATCGAAAAGTCAAACAACCAGACGGAACAACAAAGACAGAAGTTGTTGAAAATTTAGCTTGGGGTGACTATAAGAAAAAATTTAACACTACAAAAGTTCCAGATTACTTTGAGACAACAGAAGAGTTAAAGGTTGATGATCATATTAATATGCAAGCCGCTGTTCAGAAACATAATTGTTCTGCGATTTCAAAAACAATTAATGTGCCTGTAAACTATGACTTTGAAGATTTCAAGAATATTTACATTAAGGCATGGAAAAATGGTCTAAAGGGTTGTACTACTTATCGGCCTAATGATGTTCTTGGTTCTGTTCTGGAAGTTAAAAAAGATGATAAAGTATCAGAAAAGGAAATCAAGAAACAACAGAAAGAATTTTTTGATGTATGGAAAGAACATGATAGTAACAAAGTTTTTACTGATGTGACGTTGCCTGATAAATTTCCCATGCAAGGTTATAAGATTAAAAGTGAAGGGAAAAAATGGTATGTGAGTATGGCGTTTAAGGATAAACAAATGAGCAAACCTTTTGCTTTATTTGTTCATACTAATCATAAAGAGGGTGAAGTAGAAACATTTGATGTTATTAATAAATTGGAAGCATTAGCATTAAACGAGGGTGTTGGTGTAGAATTAATTGATCTTAATAGAAAGAAAATGGGCAATCAATCAAATGTGACAAAAATTGCTAGAATGTTAGGGTTAGTTCTTCGTCATAATATTGGAATTGAGAAGATAGTCAAAATTCTTGATGGTATTGATTGTCCTATTTCTTCGTTCATTGTTAGAATTAAAAAACTTTTATCTTTGTACATTGAAGAAATGGAAAATGGTGTTAAGTGTTTGAATTGTGGTGGTAAAGTAAAATTAGTTGAAGGGTGTATCACTTGTTTGGAGTGTGGACATTCAAAATGTTCTTAATGTAAAAAATAGTAGTTGACAAAATTCCCTGTTGCTGGTAATATCTAATTATCGGTGACAGGGAATTTTCTTTTAAAGGAGATTTTGATATGAAAGAAATCCGTGGTATCATCAGTGGTGGTTGGAGAATCAGAATCAAAAAGGTTTCTGGTTGGGAAACTTTTGGTGAAACTAAAACAGAAGAAGAAGCAAACTATGTTGCTAAAGTCCTTGAAAAGCGCGGAGAAAATGTTAAAGTTCTCCCGCCTAAAAAATTCAAGGAAACTAAGAAACGTGGTTGGAATTTTTATCACTAAAGGAGATTTGACATGAAAAAAACTAATAAACTATCCCAAGAACAAATTAAAAAAAAGTTACTAGATGCTGAATATAATACACTTTTAAAGTGTAAAATTCCAGAACCAACAATAATCTATTCTGTTGGTCAAAAAGTTACTTTTGGTAGTATCAAAGAGTCTATCATTATTGAAATGAGTGAAGACAAAAAATTACTTTTGTTGGATCAATTGGTTGTTGAAAATAATTATGGAAGACCTTTTGAATATAGAAAAAATATGTGGGTTAGTTGGGTTGATGTTGTTCCATATAAATCAGATGAAGAAAATAATAAAATACCTTCTTTGATTGAAAATAAGGAAATTCGACAAACAATTTCTTTTCAGCAAAGAAGTGTTGCATCAATTCTAATTAATCAATATAAAGAATTTGGAGGAATTGATTTAAACCCTGATTATCAGCGTGGTCATGTTTGGGAACAAAAACATAAACAAGCACTCATTAAATCTATATTTGAAAATATAGATATTGGAAAGTTTGTTTTTATTTATAGAACTTTTGAGCACGGTGATTCAAGTGGAAACTTTTATGAAGTTTTAGATGGTAAACAAAGAGTGACAGCTATCTTAGAGTTTTATGAAAATCGCTTTCAATATGAAGGGTTTTATTTTAAAGATTTGTGTGTACAAGATAGACACCATTTTGAAAATTATATGATCAGCTATTGTCAAGTAAATGAAAAAGGATTTACAGATGAAATGAAATATAAATATTTTCTAATGTTGAATGTTTCTGGTGTTCCCCAAGACGAAGAACACATTCAATATGTTAGAAGTCTTTATGAAAATTGTAAAAAATAGTAGTTGACAAAATCCTTCGTTACTGGTAATATCAAACCATAGCGAAGGATTTTTATTTTAAAGGAGATTTGATATGGAAACCAAGACTCTGAAAATTAAAAATGATTCCATTAAGGTTGCTAGTGAATGGGAACATAACATGATCGTTAAGTGTTTCGTTAAGGAGTCCAAGGGTCGTTTTTTCGCCATTGACTTCTTGAAAAAGAATGGTGAACTTCGTCACATGATCTGCCGAACGGGTGTCACTAAACATCTTCGCGGTGGAAACAAAACTACTCCTGATACTGCTATCACAGTATTTGACGTAGAAAAGAAACAGTATCGTTGCTTTTATCCTGCCTCGGTAGTATCATTCAAGTGTGGAGATTACGTTTATGAATAAGAATAAAGAAATGAAAACTGAAGTGTTTTGTAAAAATTGTAAGTGGAAGGGTAACAACCAACATTGTGAACACCCTACACTTAAAAAAATGTGGAAATCTCATGTTAGTGGTAAAACTTATTATCAGTATTTACCCTATGCTACAACTTATTTTAAAAATGTAGATTTTAATTGTAATTTGTATGAACCAAAATTCATGAAAAGATTTTTGGACAAACTCAAGAATTTGTGGATGTTTTAATATGAATAAGATTCTATTGACTGGTTTCTGTTGGTTCTTATCTGCTATATGTTTCTATATGGCTTACAAAACTGGTTATGGTTTAGAAAATTTCTTTAGTGACATTAACCTTGTTCTAATGTTGTTTGGATAGGAGATTTAAGATGAAAGAAAAAGTTAGTGTCGAGTTTTGGAAATATTTCGATAAGGATGGAAATCATACTTGTGCTACTGATTTTTCTACTGGTGAATGGTGTTGTTTTCTAAGACTATCTCATTTTGGGACAAGAGAACATTGTATATTTGATGTTTCTGATAAAGGATTGGCAAGGCGCGGAAATGACGGTCTTGGTTCATTGATTCCTTGTACTTTTTGTATTTTTGAAAAATAAGGGTAAACATGAATATCTCATTTTTAGAATCTGACAGATACGGAACAAAACTCTTAATCGAAAAGGATATTGATTTTGTTCCTAGAATTGATGAAACATTCATTGTAGACATTCCTTTTTCATATAAAATTTTTAAAGTTGTGAGTGTTCAATACGATGTTTTAGAAAACAAAGTTAGTGTTATTGGAGTACAAAAATAATGGGAAAAAAGATCTTTGTTCATCGTTATAAATGGTCACATGAAAAACGTAGGAAACAAACAAGAAAAGCTGCGAAGAATGGTGAAATTAAATTGATAGAAGTTTTGTATGATGGTTTTCTTTATGAAGTTCCTGATGATTACAAATTAGCTAAGAGAGGTTAATTTATGTTTTATCTTGTTGAAGTGATCTTTATTGATGGGAAACATTCTTATTGTACGTTTCCTGTGACAATTCAAGCGTTATCAAGTTTTGCTAATATGTTAGAAGATTCAAAGAATGTTGTTGTATTTAAAGTTATTGATAGTTGTCCAGTAGAACCAAAACATTTTGGTTTTGGTGGTTACAAAAAATGGGTAACAAAGTTTGAGTCAGAACATTTTAGATATTAGGAGTAATTAATATGAATAAAATTGACATAGAAAAACAAAAAATTTTAGAATTAAGAGTTGGGTCGTTCTTGTACGGCACTAACACAGAAAATTCAGATGAAGATTATTGTGGTGTGTTCATCCCGCCAATTAATTATTATTTTGGACTAGACAAAGTGGAAGAAATGGATTTATCAATAATTGATAAATTAGAAAGTGGTAAAAATTCTAAAGACGCCATTGATAGGAAATTTTATGAATTAAGGAAGTTTGTGAGACTAGCTATTGATAATAATCCTAGTATCATTGAAATGTTGTTTGTCAATAAGAAGAATATTGTTTATAGTAATATTTTTGGTGGAACATTGTTGTACCATAGACATTTGTTCCCTTATAAGGAATGTTATCATCGTTTTAAGGGGTACGCGATTTCACAGACAAAAAAAATGTTAGTAAAGTCTGGTAACATGAAAGACCTAAAATTAGGTCTTGATTTTCTTAAAGAGGTAGCTAGGGAAGAAATTTCTTCAAAATATGTTTTTGAAGTGGAAAATGTTTTGTGTCATTCTCCTTATTTTGGTGATAATGGAAATCAACATTTAAAAATTGGTGATATTTACATTCAAAAAAATATCACTATTAAACGCGCAATCGAACAAATTAAAAATAGGGTAGACAAATTTGGTAACAGAAAAGACTTAGTTGAAGAATATGGTTTCGATTGCAAATTTGCTAGTCATGCTGTTAGGTTGCTAATGCAATGTAAGGAGCTTCTTGATACAGGAGAAATTATTTTTCCTTTGAAAGAAAAAGACTTGATTTTAGACATAAAACGTGGTAAGTGTAATCTACAAGAAGTAAATGATTTGATTGAACAATGTCAAGCTGACTGTGACATTTCTTTTGAAAAATCACAGTTACCTAAGAAACCACGTTATGATAAAATCAATAATTTGTTGATTACAAATCTCAAAGATTGGTTTCAGTGTTAACTAACGAAATTATAAGGGTAAGAAAATGTTCCAATTATTTTTAGACAAAAGAGAAAAATTATATAGGTACGATTATTTTTTAGAAGGATTTTCAGAAGATTATTATGTCGAGCCAAATGTTAGATTAAAATGTAGGGAATACCCCATTATCAAGAAAACTAAATGTGGTGTTTGGATTGAACAATATTGTCGTAAAGGAAAAAAATTTGTTAATCTGATGAAGAGAAAAAAATTTGCCTGTGAAACTCCACAAGAAGCACTAGAACAATTCCTTCACAGGAAACAACGTCAACAATCTATCCTAGAAGAACAATTAAAACACATCAAGATTTCAATTAGTCTAGCTAAAAACGAATTGAATATAAAATGAGAGAAACAAGAGAATTTAGAATAGACACTAGGAACAGACTACACAAAGAACAAAATGGAGTTTGTGTCTATTGTAAAAAAGAAATCAAGGGTAAGCCTAGTCTTGATCATGTTATCCCCTTAGATTTAATGGAAGAGAATGAACAACATTTAGAAAATTATGTGGTGTGTTGTCAGTCGTGCAATAAAAATAAAGGTAATCTTATAGTATTTTCTAACTTGACAGACAAAGAAATTTACCCTTTGATAGATGTAGATTATTATTTCAGGGTAAAAGAAATCATTAAAAATTTTAAGGACAAGAAGAATTTATGAACGAAGTCTATTTATAATCATAACTCCTTATTTTCTATGGTTTAAGTGATAAATAGTTAATAAATCTGATTAAAGGATTGTAACTATGTTATCATTTAAAGAGTTTATATTAGAAGCTAAGGAAACGGTTGTTTATAGTAACAAACATGGTCAGAAAGTAACTTTAACTAACCATGTGGAACAGGATCGTAATCATCGTAAATGGTGGAAGAGTTATGAAGATGAGGAATTTCTAAGATTCGTTAAGCCAGCTTTAAATATTTTAAAGAACACAGATAAAAAAGGATTGAGTTTTAGACAAGAATGGGGTATAATTTCAAAAGATGGAAATAAGGGATTTGTTATATCGTTAAGATATAATAACAAAACTGACAAAAATGATTCCTTTTCTATAATCACAATTTTAAATTCAGATTCAGAAGATGCCATATCTTCTAAGGTGTTCATGAAAGGAATTAAAGGAGATAAAACGATTATTATAAATGAGTCTAACAAAGAAATTCCCATTCTTTATGTTGTGAGGTAATAAGTGAGTGTTAATATTAAAGGTTCTGAATTTGAAGGAAATGTGAATATTGACCCAAAATCTAATGTTTATAGTTCAAAATTAAAAGGTAACATTAAAATTGGTCCTTATGTTATTCTTGATAATGTGACTATCGTGGGTAATTTTAACATCACTTGTGAAAATAGAATGACTAATATAATTCATTCTGTTATAAATGGTCATGGTGAATTAAAAGACTGTAGTATTCATGATTGTTTTTTAGCTATTAATGGTGATAGCGAGAACTTCATTTTGAATGGGTTGATCGTACACGAATCAAGGACATTCAATAATGTTTTGATGGATGTTGATGAAGGTATTAATGAGCCTTTAGAAAAGGAAACAAGTGTATTAAATAACATCATCATTGTGGAGTAAGGATAAAACGAATGTCAATGTTTCTAATAGAAAACGAAGAAATAATTACCTTCACAGACTATATAATTTCTGAGTCTGTTAGACCAAAAGAAATTACTTATGGGACTAACAAAGAAACAGACAATGGTGAGTTTGGAAGTAAAACAAATTATTACTACACTTTCTTCAATAAAAATGAAAAATATTACATGGTGGTGATTGATAAAAAGGGTAACTTTGGTTTCGGTGTAAATGAGAAAGAATTTTCTGATGACATTGAAGATTACGATGATAGCAGGAAACAAACCAGAAATGCCCTAACAGTGTTCAGTCACATTGTTTATGTTCTATTAGAATTTGCTAATAAATCAAAAATCAAACACCTAAAATTTTCTGCTGCCGATCCTGCTCTCGGTAATGTTTACAGTAGAATGGTTAAAAACAAACAATTGTTGAATGATATAGAACAAGCTGGATATAGATATTTTGGACTCATTGACGACAATTATATTTTTGTTAGAAAATAAAACTTGACTTTAAGTGTAAGCCCTGATAAGATGTAGTTATTAGGGCTTGTTACTTTCTACTAAAGGAGATTCAAAATGATTTCAGTGGACATGATTGAGAAAATTCAAGTGCAATTCGTTAAGCCTATCTTTGAAGACGATTTCCCTGAAAAGGGAATGAAAGCGTGGTTGACTGATATTGAATGGAGTGACAAAGATGAGAGTTATAAGTTATATTTTGACTTCAAAGATTTTGAAGATTATAATGAGGCTTATTTCAAAGAACAATATTATCCAAATATTCATACTGAAAAACTAGGAATTAAGAAACCCTTGTATACAGCAAAAGAAGCCGGTATGTATAATCCAAAATATTCAGTGTATTTCTCACTATCTAGTGACAAAAGAGACGATGAATTGTTTAAGGAAGAAATCAAAGAGTATCTTAGGTGTGTTGTGATTATTCATTGGTAGACAATGATAATCTTAAGATTTTCTGTAAAAATCAAACACAAACTATTGCAAGGTTAAATGCGCATATCAGCCTACTAAGAAGACTATGTTTTTATCAGAGTAAAAATTAATTGACTTTATTTTCTAAACCGTGTATAGTGTAGTTACGTTGATAGCGCAACTAACCTAAAAGGAGATTTGAGATGAATGACGCTAAATACATTGTGATCGAAAATGAATATTCTGGACCAGACATTATTGTTTTCCCTAATTATATTAATCATATGGACATAGTTTTACAAATGAACATAGATCGTAAATTTGTGCGTTCAGCAGGATTTGTGTGTTTTTCTCCAGAAGAATCAAAGTTTTATTGTTATGGTGAGTCTAAATCTATTGGTGTCGAGTGTGATCCCGAACTTGATAATAAATTAATTAAAAAATTGTTTAGAGTTTAACACTTGACTTTATTTTATGATACTGGTATAGTTTAATCATAACCCATTGGGAAGGAGATTTTGAGATGAACGAATTTATTATTCCTAATAATGCACAAGATTTTGTCAACATTCTTAATGAACTTAATGATGAAGGAAAAGTTGTAATTCTTAAGAAATTTATCGACGAATTTCATTCGTTTTCTGTTAAGTGTGAAGCTGTTAATAAATTTACCAGAGTGATTAACTGTTATGTTAATTTTGTCATTAGACCTTACTTTGACTCAGAAAAAAGTTATAACACTTATAAAATCAAATTGGTAACTTTTGGTGAAATGAAAGTGAATTATTATGTTCATGATTTTGTTTCAATTATCAATGAAATTCAAGATTATGGAGAATTGTTTATTGTGAATGAAAGTGAAGTTGAAGAAACGATTAATACTTTTGAAGTAAAAGAAAAAGCTACTATGTTGGAAGTTATCACTGGTGATCATGTTGGTGGTCGTAAAACTAGAATTTTTGATTTTAGAACTATGGAAGAAAAATAAATTTAAAACTTGACATAATGAATTGGTTCTGGTAATATGTAGTTACTGGAACCAAATTTATTTTAAGGAGGTTAATTATGTTTGGTCGTAGTGGTGTCATGTCAAAATGTTTGCTGGAACCTCTTCTTTGTCCTAAAATTGTAGTGACGGAAGAAATGAAAAAAATAGACGAAGAATTAGAATTGTTAGGTGATAAACTAGAAATCTATCGTGGAAAACACGGAAAACCATTAAATGATGAAATGAGATATTTAGTTTTCTGTGTTATTGCTCCATTGGAAATTAAAAGACATAGATTATTTGTTGAACACAATAAAGAGTATTGCGAATATTGGGGGATAAAATGAATTTTTATGATTTAGTAGAAGCCTATGGTTTGAGACTTTTTGCTGTTGGTGGATGTGTACGCGATGAAATCATGGGTTACAACCCCAAAGATTGTGACTATGTAGTTGAATCTACATTGGAAGAATTTAACAAAACCTTTCCTAATATGGTTTCAGTAGGTAATCATTTCCCTGTTTTCCTCGTTGATAAAGATGGGGAATCCGTGGAAGTTGCCTTGACGAGAACAGAAAAGTCTAACGGCAATGGTTATCATGATTTTGAGGTAGACAAGATTGGTGTGTCTATTGAAGAGGATTTGTTTCGCCGGGACTTCTCCATTAATTCTATCGCTAAAAGATACCTGACCGGAGAAATCATTGACCCCTACAATGGTCGCCGGGATATTGAAGTAGGACTAATCAGGACTATCAATCCTAATAGTTTCTCTGACGATCCCTTGCGCCTGATTCGTGCTTGTCGCTTTGCCGTTCGTTACCAATTTAGTTTTGACATGGACACCTATAATAGTATCAGGGAAAATGCTCATAGAATCAAATACATTTCTAATAACAGAATCGTTGCAGAACTAAAGAAGGTGGTAGACGAAGGAACTAGTTTAGACGACTTTATTTTTGGTATGAGTGTGTTGAATATTCTTGAACACGTTTTTCCTTTGTTGTATAAACTTAATCATGTTTGTGCTGGTCCTGAGAAATATCACGGAAATCTGTCAGCGTTTAAACATTCCCTAAATGTCACGAAAAGGGTTCAAGAACGTGGTGGTAATTTTGCAACTATTATGTCTGCTTTGTTTCATGACTTGGGTAAAGGTGACACTCCCAAGGAACTAGAAGAACAAGGTCATCACTATGGACACGAATTTAGAAGTTATGAATTGGTAAAACAAATTGTTAATGAATATCCCTTTGATTGTTACACTAGGGATTTGATGTTGTTTTGTGCCAAAAATCATATGAAAGTTCATATCATCCATAAAATGAGAGTGAGAAAACTAATGGAATTTTATAAGAGTATTCCCAAGAAATTATATGATGATTTTTTTCTAATGTGTGAATGTGATCATGAGTTTTCAGAAGAACAATTTGAAGTCAAGAAAAAACTTGACAAGATGAAAAATATTGTTTATGATGTTGATAAGATTAATAAAACGAATAATAAAGAACAAGAAGTTATTAATCAAATGGTAAAATTTTATAACACCTTGGAGAATATAAAATGATTATTAAATGTGCTGCTTTAGATTGTTTACACAATTCAAATGGAAAGTGTGCTGTTACAGACGAAACACAAATTGATGTTGATTCTAATGGTTGCTGTCTTGATTATTCCCCATTAACAGAAGAAGAATTAAAGGAAATCAAATCATGTTAATCTGCGGTGACACACATGGGAACTATCCAAAAGTTAAAGCGTTTTTAAATTATAAACCAGAAAAACAACATGGTTTTGTTGGCGATTATTTTGATTCGTTTATTGCTACAGTAGAACAACAAATTGAAAATTTTAAATTAATTGTTGATTCTGGTGCAATAATGTTAACTGGAAACCACGATATTCAATATTTCAAATCTGCTGATTCAAGAGTTCGTTGTAGCGGGTTTTATGGAAATCTTAATTTAGTTGATTGTGCTGAAAACCATAAAAATTTATTTAAAGCCGCTGCTTATGTTGATGGATATGTAATCACTCATGGCGGCGTCCATCCTCGTCTATTTGGTGAAAAACAAAAAGATATGTCGCCAGAACAAATTGTAGATAGAATCAATGAAGAATTTGAGATTTATAAAACTCATGGTATTGATGGGGTAAATAATTATTTCGACTGTATCACAAATTTGTTTAACATTGGTTCTTGTCGTGGTGGTTGGAATAGCTTTGGTGGTGTATTTTGGTTAGATTATCGTTATGAAAAGTTGGACAAGAATTTTAATCAGGTGATTGGACATACCAAACACAAAAACAGTATTAAGAAAATTGACAATGGTAAGAATCATTTTGTTACTACTGATACTATTAAGTTTGAATGTTTTAATACTATCACTGGCGAGGTAGAAGATTTCATGTCGGAAGAATTGAAAGAGCACAGAGATATGATTGAAATTTGTTACTAAGGAAATGAAATGTTAAAATATTCTAATTACTTGAAATTGCAAATTGAAAGTGTTGTAAATGAATCTTTTGATGTGACAGAAACAAAATTTGGTTGTAATCATCCAGATTACAACGATGAATCTTTTGAGCCATTTAGAAACTTTATAGTGACTTATTTTTTGTTTAACAATGAAGTGATTGAAGTTTCGTTTTATCCTGATAACGATTCTTATTATGTTAAATTCAAAATTGGAGAATTTAAAGACAATAAAGAAGACATTAAATTTGTCATAGAAAATAAGCTAGATGTTAGAAGAAATGATGCTTTAAAAATTTTCAACAGAGTTATATTTGTGATTAAAAAATTCACAGAAGAAAATCAAACAAATAAAATTACATTTGAAGGAGCAAGAAGTAATTTACAAAATTTGTATCAGATTTTAGTTAATAATAAAAGATTTATTAGTAAGATGAAAGATGTAGGTTTTGAGTATGTAAAAAGCGAAGATGAAGGAATTTTCACTTTCAAAAGGATTTCACAATGAAAGATTTTTTAGATGGAGATATTATTGATAAGATTGCTAAGGAAGCTAAATTGTGTGAGTTAATAGATTTGATGACAAATAAATATTGTCCTATCAATAAGGGGAATTGTCTAGCAACCTGTGTTCATTTTGATTGCGGAAAAGTATTTGGAGATGGAGAAGAATACAGAATTAAGAAACCGTCATGTAAACTATGGAAATAAAAATGAAATGTCCTAGATGTAACGAGGATTTAGTTGTTGGTAAAACTTTATTTCCTTGCGAATGTTCTGACAGTTTAAGATTGAAACCTCCAGATTCAATTCCTAATTATGTTGAAATTGTAAATTGTTTAAAATGTCCTAAGTGTGGTCACAGTAGATTCTCTTATGACCAATACAAAGACTTAAAGGAGAAAGTTAATGTTAAAAAAATTACTAATCTATCTACTGTTTTTTCTAATCCCGCCCAATTTATGTTTTGGATTTACAAATGAACAAGATAAAGTATTAGAATATGTTAATAAACATTGTGGAGTTCATAAGAAAGATATTGCTGCTATCATCCAACAAGAGAGTTTTTTAGGTGATAAAATTGTTCGGCGTGGTGATAGCGGTGCTGCTCATGGTATAGGTCAAATGCACATTCCTACAGCAATTCATGTCATAGAAAATCTCTATGGAAAAAATCACGGTTACTCAAAAAAACAAATCGCAAATAAACTCTTGACTGATGACGAATTTGCTGTTATTCTAACACTTAGATATTATCAATACCTATTGAAAGTGTTTAGGTATGATAGGAAAAAAGCTATCTTAGCATATAATGTTGGTTTAGGTAGGGTTTTAAAATATGGGTTATCATTCGATCCAAATAATTATCTAAGTAAAGTTTTGAGTTATAGGAAAGAAACTCAATTTATTTGTTAAGGAGAAATTTAAGATGAGCGATTGTAATGTTATTCTTAATGATCTGAAAGTTCTTCTCGAAGAAAAAGAAAAAATCATGGTGTTTGTGAGAGGAATTCCCGGTAGTGGAAAATCAACATTTGCTAAATGGGTTTGTGAAAACAATTATGATCTTCCGCAACACTGTGAAGCTGATATGTATTTTTTTGACAAATATGGTGAATACAAGTGGAGTGTTGATGATGTAAAAAATGCCCATAAATATTGTCAGCTAATGACAGAAGAAGCAATGTTACTTGATCGTCATGTAGTCGTTTCTAATACTTTTATTAAACAATGGGAACTAAAAGAATATATTGAACTTTGCAAAAAATATGATTATAATTATGTTGTGATTAGAATGTGTAGCGAATATAAAAGTGCTCATAATGTACCAAAAGAAACAATTGAAAGAATGAAAAATCAAATGGAAGATATTTCTAATGAATGGATTGTAAAATGAAAGATTTAGAAATTGGAGATTATGTATTAGCAACTAAATGGGGTGATGGTGATCCTCAAGATCAATGGTGTATTGGTTTTTATAATGGAAAATTGAGATATGAAAATCCTAGATTTTCAGTTGTTAATGATGAAGGAAAAGAATTTAGAAACAACGGATTCCGAAGAGTGAAAAAAATTACACATAAAAGAGGAAAGTGGTTATTGGAACATATTAATGAAATTCAAAATTCAAATAGAAGTTTATGGTGGTGGGTTAGACAATCAATGAAAATCAATAAGGAGGTTTTATGGAAGAAATCATGCAACTTGAGCAAGTTCACGCCAAACTAGATCAAGAAGTTTCAAAATTAGAAGAAATTCGTGGTTATCTTTCTTATGAAAATGTTGTGAGACTTAATCAATTGAAAAAACAAAAACTATTAATCAAAGATAAAATTTGTAATCTTAAAGGATTTTAATATATGAAAATTTTAGTGCTTGGTGAAAATGGAATGTTGGGAAGTCAGTTAATGAAAACTCTTTCTAAGAATCATGAAGTGTATGGCACGAGTTCTGAAAAGGGTTATCATATTAACACCATTAATGATATTTGGAAATTTGATAACATTTTCAGAACAAACAAGCCTGATGTAGTGATTAATTGTATTGGAATTATTAAACAAAAAGAAAGTACACCAGAAGAACAAATTTTAATCAATGGTTTGTTCCCACAAGAAATGGCTATGATTTGTGCGGATTGTGAGGTTAAATTTATTCAAATTTCTACTGATTGTGTTTTTTCAGGGAAAAAGGGCGATTACGATTATGATGATTTTCGTGATGCCACTGATGTTTATGGTATGACAAAAGCATTAGGTGAAATTAATTTTGATGAGCATTTAACAATTAGAACTTCTATTATTGGTCACGAAAAAAATACCAAATATGGATTACTAGAGTGGTTCCTACACAGTGAGGGAAAAGTTTCTGGTTATTCTAATGTTTGGTATTCTGGTGTTACTACATTGGAATTAGCTAAGTTTATTAACGATAAAATTTTAAAATATGATTATAGTGGAATAGTTCATTTTGTTGGTCCTAAAATTAACAAATATGATTTGCTTAATTTGATCAAAAAGGTATATAACAAAGAAATTGAGATTGAAAAGAATGTAGATGTAAAACTTGATAGGAGTTTGAAATCAATGGGACTCGTTGGTTGTAGTTGGGAACAAATGCTTAGAGAACTTCGTGAAGATCATTCAGGAGTAGTGTAATGGATTTGATTCTTGATAAAACTTACATTGTAAATAAGGTGTTTAAAAAGACTACAGCAAAAATTTTCAAAGATTTGGTTGTTGGAGATAAAATAAATTTTTCTGTAACTTTGTGTGCTGCTGGTCAAAATAGAGGTAAAACTTACGCAACTTATATTAAAATTACAAATTTACAAACAGAGGAAACAAATCTACTTTCATTTAATGAATTAGGAAGATATTTACACTATTTTGAATTTGGAGAATTATATTATCATGGAAACTGACTATACAGGAGAGGACTTGATATGAAAAATATTGAAGACTTTAAAGAACGGGTGGCAAGTATTGATAAACATGATAGTGATGCTTATTTTAAGATTGATGAAATCTGTTTTGAGTGGTTTAAATTTTACTTTGAAGCCAATAAAAATCGTTTAGCTCTTAATATGTTAGAATCTTTGAAAAAGGAAATCATATGAAAGGTGTAAGTATTTTAAAAGTCGAAGAAATTAAAAATTGGGATCCTGAAACTTATGTAGGTTATGGACAATGGAAACCCGCAAGACCAGAAGGGTTAACTGATTTGTCCTTTAGGATTAAATGTGCTTGGATGGTTTTTACAGGAAAAGGTGATGTTGTTTTATGGGAGAAATGATTAAAGTTGTAACATTTTTGACAGCACAACTAGAAGTAACTTGTCCTCATTGCCAACACGAATTTGATTTATTAAATATTGATGGTTATGAAGAATATGCTACACCAATTTTTAATAATGATTGGGATGAATTAAAAGAAATGGAAATAGAATGTCCTAAGTGTGAAAAGGAATTTCAAATTTCAGAAGTTATTTGGTGAGAGGATATAAAATGAGACAACCAAAATTTAAATTTGGAGAAAATGTAAAATTTAATGTTTTGTATCAATGTAAAGATTATCCAGAAATGACTAGGTACATTCAAACGGATGGAATTATTATTGGTATATATTATGATCCTAATAATATGTCTACTGGAAGACCTTTCTATCACTATAGAGTAACAAAAGAGTTTACCAATAAAACGTTTATGTTTCAAGAAGAAGATTTGATTGG
>JAVEZW010000080.1:0-14927 GCA_034002805.1 Bacteroidales bacterium
AAGGCAAAAACGATTATCATGTTACAACCGGTAATGTAATAGAAAATGATAAAATCGAAGAACTTACCGAAATGCTTGACCATATTAACAGCCTTGATAAAGATGGCTTAAAAGATCTTTATAAAAACCAGATGAAAGAAGGTCGTCTCTCCGAAAAGGGAGGTGCAGGTTTAGGATTTATCGATATAGCTCGTAAAACCAGCAATAAACTCGATTATCATTTTCTGCCAATCGACGAAGGAAGCTCATTCTTTCTTTTAACTTCATCTATTTCTAGAATTGCTTAATAAAATAATTAATTTAATATGGAAGTAATAAAGATTAAAGGTACTGATGATACTCCAACTGTAATTCTTGATAAAGAAAATGGAATATTTGAGATTTCAGGAAGATCTCTTCCTGAAGATGTTACTACCTTCTACGAACCAATTCTTAGTTGGCTCGATGACTACCAGGAAGAAGCAAATGCAAAAACTGTTTTTTCTTTTAAACTGGTATATTTTAATACAGCATCATCAAAATTAATACTTGATATTTTAATGAAACTCGAAGATATGCACGAAAATGGCAAAGAGGTTCTTATCAAGTGGAATTTTCCTGAAGATGATGAAGATATGCAGGAAGCAGGCGAAGAATATGCCGACATAGTTGACGTTCCATTTGAACAGGTTCCATATAACTTATAGGGCCTTGTTATTAAGTGAGTTTCAAAAATAGGTTTATTTTATGAGTGAGGAAATTTTAAAAGCTCTGATGCAGCTATTTGCTTTAATTGTAAAGCAGGATGAAGGAGTTGAATCAAATGAACGTGAATATGTAGAGAATTTCCTAACTCAGCAATTAAACAACGAAGCTGTTCCCGAATACCTTGCCCTATTTGACGAAATGGCAGGTATTTCCGTTGCCGATAAAGAAGAAAAAGAAGGTAAGTCTGATAAAGTTAAACTCACATCAGTAAAGGATTCTGTAAGAATTCTTGGTATATGCAAAAAAATTAATAAAACATTAACTCAAAAACAAAAAGTAATCGTTTTAGTTAGGCTTTTTGAGTTAATTAATTCTGATCGTAAATTCTCCGAGCAGCGAATGGCTATTATTAATACCGTTGCTGAGGTATTTAAACTTACAAAGGAAGAATTTATTAGTATCGAAAGCTTTGTAATTAATAACGAGGTTGAAAAACTCGACTTTTCAACGAACCTAATCATTTCCGATAAAGCGATTAATTGCAAAGAAGCCAAAGTAATTAAAATTGAATCGTTAGATGGAAACATTGTAATTCTGCAGGTTAAAAGCGTTGATCTATATTTTATGCGATATACCGGGCAGGAGGATGTTTTTCTTAACGGACTTCCGGTAAATTTTAAACGAATCTATCTTTTTGCCTCTGGTGGAACAATTAAATTGCCTAAAGGAAAACCAATTTATTATAGTGATATTGTTGCTCACTATCTGGCAGATTCAACATCCTTAAAGATTTCCTTTGCCGTAAATAACCTGAATTTTGTATTTCCTAATGGAGGCATCGGGTTACGTAATATTAATTTTTCTGAAGATCAAGGTAAGCTAATTGGATTTATGGGTGCCAGTGGAGCCGGTAAAACAACGCTACTCAATGTTCTTGCCGGATTAAATACCCCAACAAGCGGAGAAGTATTAATAAATGGGATCAACCTTCATACAGAAAAAGAAAAACTGGAAGGTGTTATTGGTTATATCCCTCAAGATGATCTTTTAATTGAGGAACTTACCGTTTTTCAGAACTTATATTATAATGCTAAGCTCTGTTTTAACAACAAAACTGAAGAAGAATTAGTTGCTCTTGTCGATAAAACACTTACAAATCTTGGATTACACGAACGTAAAGATCTGAAAGTAGGGTCTCCACTTAACAAGATGATTAGCGGTGGGCAACGTAAACGACTAAATATTGCACTCGAATTAATTCGTGAACCTTCGATTCTTTTTGTTGATGAACCTACTTCGGGTTTGTCATCGCGTGACTCTGAGAATGTTATGGACCTTTTAAGAGAGCTTGCGTTAAAAGGGAAGCTGATATTTGTTGTTATTCACCAGCCATCATCAGATATTTATAAAATGTTTGATAATATGATGATTCTTGATACTGGCGGTCATATGATTTATTATGGCAATCCGGTTGAAGGAGTTATGTATTTTAAACGACTTGATGCTCAGATTAATAGCGAAGTAGGTGAGTGCCCAACCTGTGGTAATGTTAATCCAGAGCTCATCTTTAATATTATCGAAGCTAAAGTAGTTGATGAGTACGGAAAATATACCTTAAAACGAAAAATTACACCTCAGAAATGGGAAGAGAACTTTAAAGAAAATATTAAATTAAACCCTGTTGCTGGTGTAAATGAATCTCCCGAATCTACCTTAAGTATTCCATCCTGGATTAAGCAGTTGAGTATTTATACTGTTCGCGACTTTCTATCAAAAATAAGTAATAAACAGTATATCGCATTAAACCTGCTCGAGGCTCCTGTCCTTGGTTTTATCTTGTCCTTTATTATCAGGTATATTGCCGATCCTGAATCAAAGATTTATATCTTCCGCGAAAACGAAAATATCCATATTTATATCTTTATGGGTTTGATTGTAGCTCTTTTCCTTGGACTTACAATCAGTGCCGAAGAAATATTCCGCGACAGAAAAATCCTTAAACGAGAGGCTTTTCTTAATTTAAGCCGATCGAGCTATCTGGTTTCTAAAATATTTATCCTGTTCTCTATATCTGCAATTCAGGCATTCCTGTTCGTTATACTTGCAAATTATATTTTAGGAGTCCGAGGAATGATGTTCGAATATTGGTTTGCACTTTTTACTACAGCTGCATTTGCTAATATGATGGGTTTAAATGTTTCTGCATCATTTAATTCGGCCGTAACAATTTACATCCTTATACCATTGCTCATGATTCCTATGATGATTCTTAGCGGAGCAATGTTCCCATTCGACAAAATGAACAGAACAATAGGCAGTGTCGAAAAAGTGCCATGGGTAGCCGAAATGATGCCAACGAAATGGTCGTACGAAGCATTAATGGTAAATCAGTTTATGAATAATGAATTTGAGAAAAACTTTTACGAAATTGAGAAAAGAGAAAGCAATGCTGATTTTAAAAAGGTTCATTATATCCCCGAACTAAAGAAGAATATTACCTATATTGAAGAAAATTTTGCAAATCTTGAAGATCAGGAGGTTAAAGCAAATATTATTGAATCCTTGCAATTGTTAAAAACAGAACTGGCAAAAGAACAAAACCGGACACGAATACTTTTTGAGTCTCTACATCAGCTTGATATAGATAATTTTAATGAGATAGTTATTGGAAAAACAATTGATTATATCGATCAATTGGAAGCATATTATACAACCATGTTTCAAAAAGCAAATACCGAGAAAGAAAACATTATCAGGTATTTATTAAAAACTGATGCCGATTTGTATAATAACAAACGGGCAGCTTATCATAACGAAAGTGTTGAAGATCAGGTTAAAAAGAGATTTGAAAAAAATAAAATGATTCGCTATAAAGACGAACTAATTCAACAAATAGATCCCATTTTTAAGGATCCGGATGTCGAAGGGTATTTCAATTTTAGAGCTCACTTTTTTGCACCACAAAAATATTTCTTTGGAAAATACCTCGATACTTATTGGTTTAATATGGCGTTTGTATGGTTTATGACTTTATTTATGTACGTTACCTTGTATTTTGATGTGCTTAAAAAAGTTCTATCTTTACCTGAAAATATCAGGTTAAGAAAATAAAATTTCTTGATATTGATTATTTTTATATCTTTATAGGATATGTTAAATTTGCATAAATTGGTAAATCAAGTAGATATTATGTATAAACGATTGATTTATATACTTGTTCTTATTCTGGTGTTTGCATCATGCAAAAATGAGAAGAAAGATGATTTCTCTAAGGAATTTAGTATTCCAGACTCAGTAATGTACGATGGCGATCTGGCTATTTCAGATGCAGCAATGAATGATATCGTTCAAAATGTATCATCACCTGTTGAGATGGCTGCTCTGATTAAGAGTCTGGGTGTACCCTTTTCAAAAGATTATCTTGCAACAACCAGTTATGTTGATAATTACAACACCAGCTTTAAAAAAGCACTCGGACTGGGCGTTTTTGGTGCCGATCTGGGGTATTTAAATATGTATAACAAAACCAGTTCGGTGATAGATTATATTTCTGCGATTAAAACACTGGCCGATGGAATTCATGTTGGACAATTCTTTGATTTTACTACACTAAAGCGATTAGCTACTAATAATCAGAATCTTGACTCTTTAATGTATATTTCAGTTCAGAATTTTAATCAAATGGACCGATATTTGCGTGAGAACCGCAGAAGCAGTTTAAGTTCTTTGATTGTTGCTGGTATCTGGATTGAAAGTATGTATCTGGTTGGTGAAGTTGCAAGAAGATCCCCAAGCAAAGAATTATCAGAGAAAATTGGTGAACAAAAAATCATTATGAGTAATTTGATGATTCTTTTAAAAAACTATGAAAAAGATCCTGATTTTAAAGAGCTAATTAAGGATTTTGAGGAGATTCAGGACTTATATAAGAACGTAATAATAACCTACGAAAAAGGCGAACCAGAAGCAGTTGAAGAAGATGGAATGCTTGTTATTAAACAAAATGATAAACAGTATATCGAAATATCTGATGAAATCATGGCTAAAATAGTTAATAAAACAGCTACTGTTCGCAATAAAATAATACAATTGTAAATATGAGAAATAGCTATCTAATAGTTGCTTTATTTGCAATTTTCATTCTGAATAATAATTTTGCTAAAGCACAATCAGGTCAGGAATTAGTTGATTTATGCAACATTATTGCTGATGATGCAATGTATCTGAAGGATTTCCAGGTTAAGCTCGATGCTGTAAAGCCTGGCGAGGAAAAACCGAATATGAAATTTTCGGTTCTTTTGAGCAAAAATACCCAATATCGATTTTCTATTTGTAATTCAAAAGATTTTCCAGGTAAAGCAGTCGTTGCGTTATATGATAATAACCGTTTATTAGGTACAAATTACATGGTAGCTACAGGAAAAAGTTACCCGTTCTTTGACTTTAAATGCCAGTCAACAGGTGTTTTCCATATTTTTATCGATTTTAAAGAAGGAGAACAGGGGCTGGCTGTTGTTCTGTTATCTTTCGTAGAGAAATTTTAAATACAATAAATAATCATTATAAAAGATAAAGGCTCGCTTACAAGTGAGCCTTTATTTGTATAAACAAACTGCAGCAAAAAAGCAAGAGCAGTATTATATTTAGAACTGTTTTGCTTCTTACTGAATAAAAGAACTCGGTTAGCAGAAATGAAACCGGAAGAGCAACAAGATAAATTAAATCCAAAGAAGATCTTTTTAAAACTGCAAATAAAAGAATAGCGACAAAGAAATACCACCAATTTATTTCAAAGTATTTTCGGGTTTTGATTTTTTTATTCTGGTAGTTACCTATAATTTTGATACTCGTTACCATAATTAGCAAAAAAAGGAAGCCAAAAAACACATAGTACGGCGTATCTAAACGGATGAAATTTTCTGAAACGGTTAGTTCAGAAATAATGAAATAAAAAAGGTTTAAACTATCTTGTTCCGGGATAAAAACATAGTAGATAACAAACATAAAAAATAAAGGGGTTAAAAACCCAAGCAGTGCAATAATCCATTCTCTGAGGATGAAAGTCCGCATAATTATTAACGAAATGAACAAGAGGATTATAAAATAAACAAAAGGAGCCCAGAAAAAGCTCGCAATGGCAATTAAAAACCCCGACATATAAATTTCGTTCAGTGCATAATCAATTCTGTATGTTCTGAATAAAAAATCAATTGCGTAAAAGATAAAAAATCCACCCAGCAGAACAGGTGAAAATGTTTGGGTGAGGATAATGCTTCCTGTAATAAAAATGTAAAAGAAAGCGGGTAGAAATGTTCTGTTACTAATAAGGATATGTTTTTTATTTAATCCTATAAGTAAAAATCCTTGCGTTAAAACAATCGCAAAAGAAATGATGACAAAAAGAATTTTGTTTTTACTTAGAAGCTGAAAAATATAGGTATAGATAGGCATTTCGTTTATGGAGCCAAACGAAGACATTGGTGGTTCCATAAGTGTAAAACCCCAGAGAGCAGTTCCGATGATTAAAACTATGATAATTACGAACGAATGATTGCTTTTTAATATAGTTGCCAGCATACAAATTATTTTAAATCAAATCCGATATCTTTTCGATAGTTTTTCCCTTTAAAATCAATAATAGAAGCGTTTCTGCGGCAAGTTTCAAGTGCATCAAAAATAGTGTTTCCATAGGAAGTTAATGCCAGAACGCGTCCACCATTTGTTATAATGCTCGAATTTTCAGTTTTTGTTCCGGCATGAAAGACAAATGAGTCGTTTACTTTTTCGAGATTCAGAATCTTTTCTCCAGTTTCATAATCACCAGGATAACCGCCCGAAACGAGCATAATTGTTGATGCTGCTCGCGAATCAATCTCCATGGATGTCTGATCAAGTGTGCCATTGCCTGTATGAATAAGCAAATCAAGCAAGTCGGATTTGATACGTGGAACAACAACTTCGGTTTCCGGATCTCCTAATCTCACATTATATTCTATTACAAATGGATCATTATCTACTTTAATAAGTCCAAAGAAGACAAATCCTTTATAATCAATTTTTTCTTGTTGAAGGCCTTTAATAGTAGGAATAATCACTTTTTCTTCTACTTTGTTCATAAACTCTTTACTGGCAAAAGGAACAGGTGATACAGCACCCATACCGCCTGTGTTTAATCCGGTGTCGCCTTCACCAATTCTTTTATAGTCTTTAGCTTCGGGCAAAATTTTATAAGATTTGCCATCGGTAAGAACGAAAACCGACAATTCAATACCCTTAAGAAATTCCTCGATTACCACTTTGCTGCTTGCTCCTCCAAATTTGCCATTCAGCATTTCTTGCAGGGTTTCTTTCGCCTCTTCCAGATCGTTTAAGATTATTACGCCTTTCCCAGCAGCCAATCCATCAGCCTTAAGAACGTATGGTGGTTTTAATGAGTTCAGAAATGTAAAACCTTGGTTCAACTCGTCTTTGGTAAACGATTCGTATTTAGCAGTCGGCACATTATACTTCTGCATAAATTGTTTTGCAAAATCCTTACTACCTTCGAGCATGGCTCCATGTTTGCACGGACCAATTACCGGAATGCTTTTAAGATCTGCATCGGCGATGAAAAAATCATGAATACCATCGACAAGTGGTTGTTCAGGGCCAACAACAACCAATTTTATTTGGTTGTCTTTAACAAATGTTTTAAGCTGATTAAAATCTGCGATGTTAAGTTTGCAGTTTGTGCCAAAGGAGCTTGTACCAGCATTGCCCGGAGCAATAAAAAGGGTTGTTAGCAACTTACTTTGGGCAATTTTCCAGGCAAGCGCATTTTCTCTTCCTCCTGAGCCAATAAGCAAAACATTCATGATTTTATCTGTTTTATTACTTTGTAAACTTATAAAATATAGATTATTTTTTTTCAACTTTTAGCAAAAAAGAAAAGGAAAGCGTTATTTTAGAAATTTCCAGGGTTAAAATTATAACTATGTTTATATAATTCAAAATAGATTAAAAACAGTTCGTTTTTTTTAAAAGGCTCCATCGGAGCCAAATGTTTCTAGCAACAACGGTTTGATGTTTAATAAGCAACAACCACAAATACTGTAAAATGCAATTTTGCCTTGTGTTGCGCAATCTAAAAATCATGATTATAAAATTGAATAAAATATTGTATGATTGCGTGTCCTTTTTAGATTGATTCTTCGATGATCATTATTGCTGACACGCATACCATTATTATAATCATTTGCTACAAACATTTAATCCCTCTGGGATTAAAAACCATCTTGTTTTACAGATATTCCTCTTATCATTGGTTTAAAAATCAAAGCGATGGAGCAATAAAATCGTATATTATTAGAAATAAACCTGATTTATTTTGAAATCACTTTAGAAAAGAAAAACATTATTTTTTAAAAAGGCTCCATCGGAGTCAAATGTTTCTAGCAACAAAGGTTTGATGTTTAATAAGCAACAACCACAAATACTGTAAAATGCAATTTTGCCTTGTGTTGCGCAATCTACAATTCATGATTATTAAATTGAATATAATATTGTATGATTGCGTGTCCTTTTTAGATTGATTCTTCGATGATCATTATTACTGACACGCATACCATTATTATAATCATTTGCTACAAACATTTAATCCCTCTGGGATTAAAAACCATCTTGTTTTACAGATATTCCTCTTATCATTGGTTTAAAAATCAAAGCGATGGAGCAATAAAATCGTATATTATTAGAAATAAACCTGATTTATTTTGAAATCACTTTAGAAAAGAAAAACATTATTTTTTAAAAAGGCTCCATCGGAGCCAAATGTTTCTAGCAACAACCGTTTAATGTTTAATAAGCAACAACCACAAATACTGTAAAATGCAATTTTGCCTTGTGTTGCGCAATCTACAATTCATGATTATTAAATTGAATATAATATTGTATGATTGCGTGTCCTGTTTAGATTGATTCTTCGATGATCATTATTGCTGACACGCAAGCTAATATTATAATCATTTGCTACAAACATTTAATTCCTCTGGGATTAAAAACCATCTTGTTTTACAGATACTCCTCTTATCATTGGTTTAAAAATCAAAGCGATGGAGCAATAAAATCGTATATTATTAGAAATATACCTGATTTATATTGAAATCACTTTAAAAAAGAAATATGTTATTTTTTAAAAGGCTCCATCGGAGCCAAATGTTTCTAGCAACAACCGTTTAATGTTTAATAAGCAACAACCACAAATCCTGTAAAATGCAATTCTGCCTTGTGTTGCGCAATCTACAATTCATGATTATAAAATTGAATATAATATTATATGATTGCGTGTCCTGTTTAGATTGATTCTTCGATGATCATTATTGCTGACACGCAAGCTAATATAATAATCATTTGCTACAAATAGTAAATCCCTCTGGGATTAAGAATCATCTAATTTTTTAGATACTCGTGTAATTATTGGCTTAAGATTAAAGCGATGGAACAATAAAATCAGATAATAATAGAAATAAACCTGATCTATATTGAAATCAGTTTAAAAAAGAAAAGGATAGCTTGATTTTGTGGTTTTGTAAATAATCGGGCAAAAAAACAGATCAGGTAAAGAAAACAAGTGGAGTAAATTTTGATTTTTCTTCTTTTCCGGTAACGGTAATATCCATGCACTGTAACCATGCGTGGGCAATTAACTTTTCAGGAATTTCTTTGCCTACACCAAGGTAAATGGTTGATGGTATCTTTGCTTTCTTTAACAATTGTTTCGCCGTTAATGCCTGCGCCATACATTTAATCTGCCACGGACAATATCGCTTTACTCTATTAATTGCTTTTTCGGTTCTTTTGATAATTAAAATCATGTCTTCTGATAAAAGCGATGAACTAATTTTGCCTTCAACACCAAGCCATTTGCGATACCAGCTGAAAGGGAAAAAAAGGATAATCAAACTATAATATGTGCCTATTAGTAAAGTTTTTATGAATAAAAGCTGTTCTGAAAAAGGGAGCTTACAAAAACGATTTATTCTGCCCCACAGTTGGGAATTAATCATTAGTCTGAATTATTAGCTTTTTTTCTGAGAGCAGATTAAGGAATTCCATAGTATCTGATTCGCATTGATTGGCTGAAACATTAAATTCAGCAACTAAAATTTCGATAAGTGAACTAATCCGAATTGGTTTTTCGAGCAATGTCCAGATTCTGTTTCCTATGGCATCGAGGCCATAATACTCGCCGGATGTGGTATTCATCATAATACGCTCATTATCTATCTCGCTCGAAACTAATAATGGATTACGACTTATTACCGACTGTAGGCTTAATGAATTCATAACAGGGATGTTTAAAACAAAGATAAAAAATAAAACCGAAATAGTGGAGCGAATTAATATACAGTCATATGGTTTGTATATTAAGGTTTTGATTGATTATGCGTTAAGGACAAACCCGAAGATTAAACAAATCGATTTAAAAGTTGTTAAAGTAAAATAGTTGTAGGTTGTATTAAAATGCCTATATTTATAATACAAAGCGTGTTGCAGTTAAGTATTTTACGAATGGTCTTAATTTGTTGATTAAAGGTGCTTTTTCTTTTACTAATATGTTGTATCTTTGCGAATTAATAAATAAAAAGCAAAACCAAAATATTTTTTTCTCGTAAAAAGGATATAACTTGGAGTATATTTTGCAAGGATAAAAAAGTTAATTTAGAATATTAAAAACTTAAGATATGAAAAATAGTACGATTGTAAAAGTTGTTTTCGTTGCAGCCATTCTTTTTGTTGGTATGCAAGCAAATGCACAGGTGGCGATAAATGATAATGGAGCAGTGCCAGATGGTTCTGCGATTCTTGATCTAAGAAATACTGTTAGCAAAGGATTGTTAATACCACAATTTACTATAGCGGCAAGACCTACGAACCCAGCACAAGGACTGCTTTATTACCAACTTGACGGGGCACAAGGATTTTATTACAATGCAGGTTCGCCGAGTACACCGACATGGGCCTCGTTTAGTAGTGCTCTTGGTGGTGTAGGAAATTATGCAGGGGTTGCCTTTTGGACTAATTCAACAACATTGTCTGATAGTGAATATTTTATGTGGGATAATGCAAATGCGCGGCTTGGCGTAGGTGTGCCAGAACCTGCATATAGGTTACACGTTAAATATTCAGGGAGTGAATATACAGCGGGAATTATAAATACTAATTCCTCATCTGGGCAGGGTTTGTTTATTCAAGCTGGGACAGGTACAAATAATTCATTAAGTGTTCAAAATAATGAAGGGTCAACAAAGTTTGTTGTAAAAGCTAACGGGAACGTGGGTATCGGTATAACCGCGCCTGATCAACTTTTAAAGCTATTAGGAGGAGCATATTGCAATGGAATTAATTGGTTTATTGGATCAGATAAAAATATAAAGCGTAATATTTCTGAATATAGTTATGGTTTAGAATTAGTATTAAAAATGAATCCTATCTCTTTTATCTATAAAGAAGATTCTAAAAATAGAGCTCAAATTGGATTTGTTGCACAAGAAATAAAAGAACTTGTTCCTGAAGCAGTTGATGGAGAAGAAGGTAACTTGGCAATTTCGTATGGTTCACTTGTGCCTGTTCTTGTAAATGCAATAAAAGAACAGAATGCCATTATTAAATCGCAGGAAGAAAAAATTAAATCTCTCGAAGAAAGACTAAGTGCAGTTGAAAAATTGCTTGCTAAGTAATTGAACAAAAACGAATTAATCTGAACACTAAATAATTATTTAGTTTTTATGATTTAATAAGGAAAACAATGAACATAAAAAATATATATATTCTATTGCTTGTTTTATTTATTGGCCAATCGGTATTTGCTCAGGTTCCAGTTTTATATAATCAGGGCAATATAAATGTTGCTACTGGGGGGCATATGGTAATTGTTGGCGATTACGTAAATGTGTCTGCTGGAGTAATAGACTTAGATGGAACAATTACTATTTCAGGCAACTGGACAAACAATGGAACAACGAATGTAATTGCACAAGATGCTGCTCATGGTAAGGTAATTTTTAATGGTACATCACAAACTATTGGAGGCGAATCTACTTTACCTTTTTATTTTGAGGAACTTACAATTAATTCCGGTTCAACCACTCAAGTCCAGGCAGGTAAGGGAGTTACGGCTTATGGAGCATGTACATTTACTGCTCCTTTGATTCTTAAATCTGCTAATCTGAATGGAAACATATTCAGAGCTTTTACCGCAACATTCATAAATAATTCAACAGTTACGGGAAATATAACCATGGAGCTGGCCTATGGTTCAACTGGATCATCAGTTGCAGCTTCTGGAAGAACTTTGTATTTTTCATCACCAATACAGGATGCAACCGCAGGGATGTTTGATGTAGCTGCAGGATTAAATTTGTTATGGTATCAAAATGAGGTAGCCAGACAATATGTAAAAGTAAATTCAAATTCAGCTACCTTAACTACTACAAAAGGATATATGTTACGTTCTGCTACTTCTGATGTTTTTGAATTTACAGGAATCCCTAATAGTGCTGAGTCTTATTCAACAGTTAGCTTCCCTGCAGAAGATATTTCACATTATTATCTTTATGGCAATCCTTATCCTGCAGTTATTAACTGGGATGAACTGACCAAAACGGCAAATGTTGGTTCGACCATTTGGTTTAAACCTTTTGATACCGTTAGTAGTAAAATGACCACAGATACCTGGAATTCTGTTACACAATCCGGAACAGGCAATAATCAATATGCACAAGTTGATGGACAGATTGCGCCGATGCAGTCAGTTTGGGTGCAAGCAACAGATAATACTGGTGCACAAATTACAGTTAATCGAGCAAATAGGTCACACAACTGGGGTCGAACTCCTTTTATCAAGGGAAATGTTAAAGAAGAAAAAAATCATATTCGGTTATATATTTATTCAGGAAATTCAAGAGATGAATTAATTTTTGCACAAAGCGATTTAGCAGAAAATACTTACGAAGAAAGAGATTCGCGTAAGTTTTTTACAAGCAATGCAACTGTGGCCGAAATATACACTCTTTCCCCCGAAACTTTTAAACTTGTAATTCAATCGGTAAAACCAATTTTGGAGGCTGATACATTTCCTATTGGTTTGAATGTTGGAACAGCAGGTGAATATAAATTTGTTGCAGGTTTTGAAGAATTTTCGAATAATCAGAATGTGTTTTTATGGGATAAACTAAGTGATACAATACAAGATTTGTTTATTAATCCAGAATACACATTTACATCAGAAGTCGTAACAGACGCTACCGGTTCTCGTTTTGCTCTAATTTTTATAGCTGCACCAAAATTAGTTACTTTGGCCGATATCCAGGTTTGTTCACCCAAAATTGTTGATCTTACAGATCCATCAATTACAGATGGTTCCGACGAGGGGTTAACTTTTACCTATTGGTTAGATGCCAAAGCTACCATAGCACATGTCACACCTGAGAGCTCAGGTACTGGAGTATATTATATTAAAGGCGAAGCAGCAAACGGAACCTATAAAATATCTGAACCAATTGTGATAACCATTAACGAAAATCCAACGATCGTGGTTAACCCGTTTGCTCCAATTTGTGAACCAGCGACTATCGATTTAACTGACAGCCTGATAACAGATGGCTCAACCGAAGACTTAACTTATACCTATTGGCTTGATGCAAATGCAACAAGTTCGGTGAGTAATCCCGAAAGCGTTTCAACCGGCACGTATTATATTAAAGGAGTTGCAGAAACAGGTTGTTATTCTATCTCAGAATCTATTGATGTTACTGTAAATCTAATTCCGGAAATTGTAATTAATAATCCTGCTCCGGTAGATTCTTCATCTACGGTTGATCTTACATCACCTGAGATTACTACTGGTTCAACCACTGGATTATCGTTTACCTATTGGCTGGACGAAATCGCAACTATTCCATATCTTACTCCGCAGAATGCTATTGCAGGTGATTATTATTTGTTGGGTACCAATGTTACAACCGGCTGTTTTACCATTGCTGGTCCGGTAACGGTATCTTATGCATCGCCAACGGGAATTATTGATGAGTTGAAAAATCAAACTACTATATATTCAGTAAATAATCTGGTTTATATTAATCATATTAAACCTGGTTCAAAGATTCTAGTTTATAATGTGGTTGGAAGTTTGTTATACAACAAATTGTCCGGATCAAATAATGAGATCATTGTAACCAATTACAAGCCGGGTATTTATATTGTAAAAGTGATAGGAGATGAATTTGTTAAATCGCAAAAAATATATCTACAGTAATGGAAGAGAAGAAAGAGAAAAAAGATGATTTAGATATAAAAATCGAGGAAAAGAAGGAGTGGAGTAAACCCAAATTACTTTCAGGTAAAGAGATTAGTTTCGGAGGTTTCTTCCGGCTTCAAACCGGACCAACATATTCTCCGTCAGGTAGTTGATAATTAGTTTCTAAATTTGAGAATATTTTTTAAAATGATTTAAAGATTGAAAGGTGGTTTTTACCACCTTTTATTTTAGGGGTTATTATTTTTTAAGGTAAATACCCAAACTTCTTCATTATTTGGCCGTTTTTTTCAACTATCTCATCTCGTTGCATATTGTTTAGGGAGTTTTGCCAATCGCCAATCTGGCCTTTTCTAAAGAACGATTTGGACTTGATCAGTTTTTCTTTAAATCCATTTTCTTTTTCTTGTTGAGCCAGTATTTTAAAATCGCTTTTTTGAATGGCTGCAGTAATCTGCTGGTCGTTTTTATTGATTTTTAAAAATTGTACGGCAGCTTTAAATGTATCGAAAGTATCTGAAATCATGTCCTCGTAGCGTAAAACTTTAACAGGAACAAGTGTTTGTTCGGTCCAGCTTTTTACATGATCAGACCACGAACCAATTTTTTGCCTTAACTGGTTTTGAAGCATATCGTCTTTTTCGCAAAAGGCAAAATCACTATTGTTCATGATCTTTACTATTTTGTCAATAGATTTGGCACTGTGATGTGCAAATGAAACCAACACATCGAGCGGATTGCGAATATAATAAACTGCCCCAAATGAAACTTCAGGAGGAAAAAGAGGTTGTTGGTTGTTAACCCAATAAAACTTATCGTGCACCTTTTTAAAAAGTAATTCAGCTGATTCATCCGACTGCATCCGGTAAACATCGGGTCTTAATTTATCTATTTCATCAAACGAAAGATCTGAGGAGGATAATCCGGTATAGTCGTCGAAAATTTT
>JAVEZW010000081.1:0-14476 GCA_034002805.1 Bacteroidales bacterium
AATACATAATTTAACATCCATGAATAAACATATTTTTTTACTGCTGATTTCTATTGTTTTTTTAAGTTCATGCGATAATTTTTCAAAATACCCGGGATATAAAAAATCAAAATCAGGATTTTATTATAAGCTCGAAAAATTTGGAGAAAGCAGCCAGAAAGCCAAGCCTGGTGATTATATTACAGCCGATATTTCTTATCTCACTATTAATGATTCTTTGTTTTTCGAGGGTCGCCGTAAACTACAAATTACAGATCCATCATTTCCGGGATCAATAGATGAGTGTTTTTTAATGCTAGCTCAAGATGAGAAAGCCACATTTATAATATCAGCTACCGATTTCTTTACAAAAACTCTCGAAACCACTGTACCTCAGTTTTTGCAATCAACCGATGCAATGAAAATTTCTATCGATATTATTGAGGTACAAACCGAAAACGATTATTATCGTGAGAAAGAAGCTTTTTTGCATTGGATAGAGGATTTTGGTGATTACGAAAAAGTTATTTTAAGACAATTTATTGAACAGAAAAAAATAGAAATTACTCCTACAGCATCCGGATTATTTCATTTAGTGGTAAAAGAAGGTCAGGGTGATTTTGTTCAGATTGGTGATACAGTAACCGTACATTATGAAGGGAAATTCTTAAATGGTAAGTTCTTTGATTCTACCAAACGCCGAAATACACCATTTCAGTTTGTTTATGGGCGCAAATGGCAGGTTATTAGTGGTTTAGAAGAAGCAATTGGGCGTATGAAAGCAGGCGAAAAATCAATATTTATTTTGCCATCACAAATTGGATTTGGCGAAATAGGTTCGTCTACAGGTATTATTCCACCATATACTTCAACTATTTTTGAGGTTGAGCTAGTGGATCTTAAGAAAGGGCCACGTGATATAACTCTTGATCTAAATAAATATGATTAAACAAAAAACCCTGATTTTATCAGGGTTTTTATTTATTTAATAAGGTTTGTATTCGTATCGATATTGCATTTTATATTTGTAGGCTACATAGTAAACCTCAACTTTTTCAAGCAATCCTTTTGAATTATAAAAATACGATTTTTGTGAGTATTCGGTTGGATCATCATCGTACCATTTCTCTTCTACCAAGTTACCGTTTGAATCGTATTTGTAAATATTATTAATATAGAAGTTTCCTTTAGGATGCTCTCTCTTAACCTCAATTAAATTACCATTTTTATCATAAGTATAATTCTCCATGTAATTAAAACTCTCATAAATATACTTCGTTTTTTGAATCATTAACTTACCCTTAAATTCATAATAAAACTGCTCTGCTTTTTTTCCATTAACATCAAATTCAACAGTTTCGATAATGTTGCCATTATTATCGTAGGTATTAATTATTTTACCCATTAATCTTTTATCCTGATTAAGAATGGAAATAGTTGATTTGTTATCTGAATAATCAAATGAACGGGTTTGTAAAATAGTATTGAGAGTATCTGTTTTTACAATCTCGCTTAATCGTTTTTTTGAATCGTAATTGTATTTAATAAACTCATAATCGCTACCATTAAAACGCTCTTCCTTTGTTTTTTTACCCTCGTTATCGTACGTAAATGTTTGTTTTAATAATATTTTACCTTCTGATACTTTTGTATTTATATGTTCAATTTTATTTTCCTTATTATCATATTTATAGCTTAATTTTTGATCAATGCCTCCTTGTTTACCTGCAGAATAATATACTTCCTCAATAACATTTCCTTTTTTATCAAAAGTTTTTGAGAAATTCTTGTACCCCACTTTTTTGGGTTTACCCTTTTCGTACTTATGATTCCATTGTGTTTGAATCTTAATATTGTTGTTAACGATGTTTTCTTTCCATTTCATTTCGCCAGGCATTTGTGCTTCAGCAACAATGAAAATGAATGAAAAAATAATTAAGAATAGTAATTGTTTCATTTTAAGCTAGTTCAGTTTGTACTATTAAAATATAGTTATCAAATATAAGTCAAAAATAAATAATTTCAATTAACTGATTTATCCAAAAGCAAAAATCGTGCATAAAACTAAAAATTAACTATTTTTTTTAATCAGTATTTATTTGAGGTATTTAAATTAACCAATATTGACTTAAATACTAATATGTCGTAAATTGATTTGTTAAAAATCAATCAGATAAAAGCAATATAGCATTAGTGTTTTTAATACTCATTTTTATAATGATAATATGAAAAAGCATATTTTTTTAATAATACTATACGTATTAATTTTTACAAAGGCGGTTTATTCTCAGATACCGCAGATTTTTAATTACCAGGCAGTACTGAGAAATAGTTCAGGGGAACTTATAAATAACGAACCTGCAACAATACGTATTTCAATCCTAGATGAATCTGTTTCAGGTTCAGTAATTTATAGCGAAATACATAGTAAAACAACTAATGGGTATGGGATGGTAAATTTACTAATTGGAACAGGAGCTTATGAGGTTGGCAATTTTGAATCAATCGACTGGACAACCTCACCAAAATTTCTTAAAGTTTCAGTTTATATCAATACTGGATTCACCGATATTGGTACCACACAGATTGTTGCAGTTCCGTATGCTTTATATGCAAGAAACGTTGAAAATAATGACGATGCAGATGCTGATCCAACCAATGAATTACAGATTCTTTCCATTTCAAATGATACCATATATCTCAGTAATGGTGGTTTTGTTAAGTTACCAACTGACTTTGACAGTGATTCCACCAACGAAATCCAGGATCTTGATTTAACTGCGAATGTTTTAACCATTACCAATAAAGATAATCCTGCACAGATAAGTTTAGCTCAATATGTTGGAACTAATACTGATAACCAGGTTTTAACACTTAATGGAACAGATTTAAGCATATCAGCGGGTAATTCAGTCGATTTAAGCGTTATTCAGGATGGAGTAATTGATGCTGATGCAAACCCGGTAAATGAATTGCAAAATCTTATACTAACCGGCGACACGTTGAAAATTAGTAGCGGAAACCAGGTTGTTTTTCCTTATGATAGCAGCAGATGGGCTACTAATGGAAATAAACTATACTATAATACTGGTAATATAGGAATTGGCACCAATGATCCTAACAGTAAGCTCGAAATCAAATCATCAGCTACAGGAGCATTATTTCAGGTAATAAACGCTAATAACGATACTGTTTTTGCAGTTTATCCCGATGGAGTAAAGGTTTTTGTTGATCCTACAGCCAAAGGCAAAGTAGGAGGATTTGCTGTCAGTGGCAGATCCCCTGGAAAAGGTGTTGGAGAAGTTGAATATTTGCGTGTAACGGCAGATAGTACGCGGATTTATGTAAATGATACGTCTTCTGCCAAAGGCAAAGTAGGAGGATTTGCCGTAAGCGGAAGAAGTCCAGGAAAAGGACTTGTAAATGATTACCTTTTTATTACAGCTGACAGTACACGAATATATGTAAACGATACTGTTTCATCAAAGGGAAAAGTTGGTGGTTTTGCTGTTAGTGGCAGAAGTCCAGGAAAGGGAATTGTAAATGATTATATTCAAATTACTAAAGATAGTACTCGAATTTATGTAACGGAATCTGAAACAAAGGGGAAGGTTGGAGGATTTGCTGTTAGTGGCCGCAGTCCAGGAAAGGTTGAGCCAGCAAAATTTATGGATATAACCAAAGAAAACTATTTTATTGGACATCAGAGTGGTCAAAAACTTACATTAGGTAAGTATAATTCTACATTAGGATATTTGAGTGGTTATGCATTGAACGATGGCGAAAGTAATTCATTCATTGGTTATCAGAGTGGATATAACACAATTGGGGGGGATGGCAACTTATTTGTTGGGTATAAATCAGGATTTACTAATGAATCTGGGAATTATAATACCTTTTTGGGATATGAAAGTGGGTATTATAATAATTCAGGCCTTAATAATTCATTTTTGGGAAGTTTTGCTGGTCACAATAACGTTTCTGGAAGTTATAATACATTTGTTGGCGACTCTGCAGGGTATAAAAATTTAAATGGAAATCAAAATTCATTTTTTGGAGATAAGGCTGGATTAAATAATGTGGATGGAACTAATAACATTTTTATTGGTAATAGAGCTGGTTATGGAAACTCAGGTGGTGATTCATGCATTTTTATTGGAAATCAAAGTGGTTTTGGAAGCAATACAGGAAACTCTAATATATTTATAGGTAATAGTAGCGGATTTTACAATTATACTGGTCAGATGAATATTTTTATGGGGTACTATTCCGGATACTCTAATGATCAGGGATCTTATAATGTTTTTATGGGTTATAAAGCAGGATATTTAAATTATTCTGGTAATTCAAATCTTTTTCAAGGTTATAATGCTGGTTATTCTAACTATAATGGTGCTTTTAATGTTTATCAAGGTTTCCAATCTGGATATTCAAATATTGGAGGAGGGAAAAATGTTTTTATAGGATATCGTGCAGGATATTCAACCAAAGGCTCTGAAAATGTTTTTATAGGAAATCAATCTGGTGAATTAGCTACAGGTGGTAATTCTAACACTTTTATTGGATTTCAATCTGGGATGAAAAATACAATTGGTGAACAAAATACATTTATTGGGTATTTGGCAGGAAATCAGAATTCTATAGGACAAGCAAATATATTCCTTGGGATATATGCAGGTGCAAATGCGACAAAAGGAAGTCATAATATATTTATGGGTAATCAAGCGGGCTATGTTAATAATGGAAATAGTAACATATACATGGGATCTTATTCGGGCATGGCTGATACAAGTGGCACATGGAATGTCTTTATTGGACACTTCACTGGATCGAATCATACTTCTGGTGATAAAAATGTTTTCATAGGTTTAGAGTCAGGTAGGCATAATAAAACAGGAGATAATAATACTTTTGTTGGTTATAGAAGTGGTTTAAACTTTGATTCAGGGAACAATAATGTATTTTTAGGTCATTTTGCAGGAAGTGGAATTACGTCAGGAGATAATCAACTTGTTATTGCAACATCAGACACGGCAAATTTAATTTATGGAGACTTTGAAAACAAATTTGTTCTTATTGATAAAAAACTAGCAATTAACACCACAAAATATTCAGTTGGTGATTGGGCTCTGAATGTAAACGGAACCATGAAATTAGGTGCAGTTGGATCTACAATAAATAATATCATTAGACATACGTTTACAAGTGTTGGAACTGGACAAATTTTTCCTTTTGCTTCAATTACCTATCCTTCTTTTACAGTAAGTGGAGCAAAAACAGGAGCTTCAGTTATGGTTACTCCAGCTACTGATTTACCCGATGGAATAGTTATAAGTTATGGGCGCGTAATTGCAGATGATACTGTTATTATAAAAATTCAAAATGCTTCAGATTCTACAATTATTTCTGGAATTCCCGGTATAAGTTGGTATGTTACAATTATTGAATAAAGCGATTCTTTAAAAATTGTTACGTTGAATAATTCATATTGATTTCTTAAATTAAAAACGTTATCTTTAATTTTAAATTTTTAAATTTATAGAAAATGAGAAAGATAACGTTATGGTTTGTAATTTTGGTGATATGCAGATTGGCAATAATTGTTTTAGGATAAGTACTTAAAAAATATGTTAATAAATGAACCGATTTAGTTCTCAAATGTCTTATTAAAATCAATCTAAATAATTCAAAATAAGATGAAAGAGTTAACATTAGGTTTAATATTTATGATATCGGTTGTGAATTTATATTCACAGACTCCGGAAAAATTCAATTTTCAGGGTGTGCTCCGCAATTCTTCAGGAGAATTGGTTAAAAACACAAACATATCGGTGCAACTTACATTAATAGAAGGTAGTCCAACAGGGACTGAAGTGTATTCAGAGAGTCATAATGTAAATACAAATAACTATGGTCAGTTTACAGTTAAGGTTGGTACAGGATTAGTGAAGTTTGGAAACTTTTCGGGTGTTGATTGGTCATCAGAGATGTATTTAAAAACCGAAGTGGCAAACCCTTCAGGCGGATCATTTGTTTCTATGGGAACCACTCAATTAATTTCTGTACCTTATGCATTGTATTCAAAAAAATCAGAAACAGCTAATTCTGCATTAATTGCAGGTGAATTGAATAACGATATTTTTTATTTTACTGATACGGATACATTATTTGCAGTAAAGGACAGGAATGGTAATATTGTATTTGCCGTTTTTACTGATGGGGTGAAAGTTTATGTAAACGAAGCATCAAAAGGAACAGTTGGTGGATTTGCAGTGAGTGGCCGATCTCCATCAAAAGCAGGAATAGAGACGGAATATCTAAGGGTAACACCCGATAGTACGCGGATTTATGTAAATGATTCTCTTTCTATAAAAGGTTCAGTGGGAGGTTTTGCTGTGAGTGGTCGATCTCCAACAAAAGGAAAACATACAAATTATTTACAGGTTTTACCTGATAGTACACGCATATTTGTAAAAGACTCTACAGCTGGTTTTGGAATAGCAAATCTTGAAGGTGGTTCAACAGAAAGCTTTTTAAACCTCAATAAGCAAAATTATTTAATAGGTCATCAAACTGGGGATAAGATCAGTAGTGGAACATATAACAGTATGTTAGGATATCAGGCTGGAAACAATACAACCATTGGAAGTAATAATCTTTTTCTTGGTTATAGAAGCGGGTATATGAATATTTCAGGAGGAAATAATGTTTTTATTGGTACAGAGAGTGGATATGTTAATCAGTATACATTTCAGAATACTTATGTTGGCTACCGAAGCGGATATGAGCTTTCAGGTGCTGCAAATACCGTATTGGGCTCTATGGCTGGGGAAAATGCTTCGGGCGCTAATAATACATTTATTGGTACTTCTGCTGGTCGATTAGCTACCGGTGGTAATAATACCTTTTTAGGACAAGGTGCAGGTTACGGATTTCCTGATATAAATACTGGTGTTAGGAATACCTATATTGGGCAAGCGGTAGGGGCTAAAACTACTACCGGAAGCTATAATGTAATGCTAGGATTTAATTCGGGTTATCTTAACTATGAGGGATCAAGAAATACATTTTTAGGTTATGATGCCGGTCATAATATACACGAGGGCTCTGGTAATATTTTTATTGGGTACGAAGCCGGAAAAAATATAGACGGAATAAGTAACCGGCTTGTAATTGAAAACTCTAGTGCTGATTCAACAACTGCACTTATATATGGAGAATTCGACCAGGATGATTTGCGTATCAACGGGAATGTAGGGATTAATTACCCCGCAGTGAATGGATATGGGTTAATCCTTGATGTTCCAGATGGACAAACCAGCACTTATACTCTATGGGTTTATGGGAGTTCATATAGTTCTGGCGGTACATGGGTCGCATCTGATGAAAAATTTAAAAAAGATATAATTCCAATTAATAATTCTGTTCAAAAATTATCAATGTTATCTGGTGTATATTATAATTTAAAAGTGGATGAGTTTCCTAAAATGAAGTTTCCTGATAAAAAACAGATCGGTTTTTTGGCTCAAGAAGTGGAACAGTATTTCCCTGAACTGGTTAAAGAAGATTCGGAAGGAAATAAAGCAATAAACTATAGTAAATTTACTCCAATTATAGTTGAAGCTATAAAAGAACAGCAAAAACAAATAGATAACCTATTAAACGAAAATAATGATCTAAAACAACAACTCATTGAAATGAATAACAGACTTCAAAAATTAGAAAAATAATATTAGCCAATTATTGAAAAATCATTTAGTATCAAATAAAAAATAATAAAATGAAAAAGACAGCAATAACACTAATAATGGTTATCTCTGGTTTATTACAAGCATTTTCACAGGTTCCCGAAAAATTCAATTACCAGGGAGTACTTAGAAATTCAACAGGAGAATTAGTAGAAAACACAGATATAACTGTAAAATTATCTATTCTGCAGGGAAGTTCAACTGGTTCGATTCAATATTCCGAAAGTCATAGTGTGAGTACAAATGATTATGGCCAGTTTTCGGTGCAGGTTGGAGCTGGAACACCAATTTCAGACAGTTTTGCTGGTATCGACTGGTCGAATGAAATGTACATGAAAACCGAAGTGGCTAATCCAGCAGGTGGTACATTAGTTGAAATGGGAACAGTTCAGTTAATTCCGGTTCCATATGCCTTATATGCAAAAGATGTTGCAAATAAAGATGATGCCGATGCCAATCCTTCAAATGAGTTACAGAATTTGATATTAACAGGTGATACGATTGAAATTACAGGTGGAAATAAAGTTGTATTTCCATACGATAGCAGTCGTTGGGCTGTGAATAATGATAAGTTATATTACAATACAGGTAATGTTGGAGTAGGCTCGGCAAATCCTGCAAGTAAGCTGGAAGTAAAATCAGCAAGTACATCAGGAGCCTTATTTCAGGTAATTAATGCCAATAACGATACTGTTTTTGCGGTTTATCCTGATGGAGTTAAGGTATTTGTGAATTCAAGCACAAAGGGAAAGGTTGGAGGTTTTGCAGTAAGTGGACGATCACCCGGAAAGGCTGGCGAAGAAGTTGAATATCTTCGGGTAACTGCGGATAGTACTCGTATTTATGTAAATGATTCAATTACTACTAAAGGTAAAGTAGGTGGATTTGCAGTAAGTGGCCGTAGCCCTGGAAAAGGAATAATAAATGATTATTTGCAAATAACCAGAGACAGTACACGAATTTTTGTAAATGATTCTATTACTACTAAAGGAAAAGTGGGAGGTTTTGCAGTAAGTGGTCGTAGTCCCGGAAAAGCAGGTGAAACTGCCAAATTTATGGACATGACCAAAAATAATTATTTTATTGGTCACCAAGCAGGTAGATCAATTACTACAGGTTTGTATAACTCCTTTATTGGATATAATGCAGGTATAAGTAATACGGATGGAAATTTTAACATTTTTATTGGTTATCAAAGTGGTTTCACGAATGGTCAAGGTGATTACAATAGTTTTATTGGCTATCAGGCTGGTTATAACAATGAAGGTAACAGAATCGGAGGTGTTCCTCTACATGGAAGCAAAAACTGTTATTATGGTTTCCAGGCAGGTTATTTAGGTTATAATCCTGATAATTGTGTTATGGTTGGATATAAAGCTGGTTTTTCTAATCAAATGAAATATAACACGTTTATTGGCTCTGAATCTGGTTCACAAAATACATATGGTACTTTTAATACTTTTGTTGGAGCTTATGCTGGAAATTGGAATGTAGAAGGACAAAGAAATACATTTATTGGTGAAACGAGCGGACAATTAAACATCAACGGTAGTTATAATGTTTATTTAGGAATAAGTGCAGGAAATGCTAATGATGGGGGTAATAATAATGTTTGTATAGGTTATTTGAGTAATTATGGATATGCCTATATACCTGGTGGAGTTGGTGAAAGAAACGTAATCATAGGTTCTGAATCAGCAATTTATAATAATGGATCGGGAAATATTTTAATTGGTTATCAGGTGGCTAACAGTGTTAATGATATAAATGATCAATTGATTATCGAAAATTCAGAAAATACGACTAACCCAATGATTAATGGCGATTTTGCAAATAATAGAATTGCTTTTCATGCGCAAGCAACAACATATCCATTGCAAGTAGGTACAGATGAAACCAATGGAAATGGAGCTTATTTATCTGCTGGTGGAGCATGGACAAATACTTCATCTAAAACATTAAAAGATAGATTTGTAGATTTAAATAAAACAGAACTCTTATTTAAAATTGAAAATCTGGATATCAAAGCCTGGTATTATAAAGGAACACAAGAATATCATATTGGTCCGTTTGCCGAAGATTTTTTTGATGCATTCGGTACAGGTGACAATAACTCACCAGATGCAAATAAATCACTTTCACCTTCAGATGTTGCTGGAGTAAGTTTGATTGCTATACAGGAATTAATTAAGAAAAATAATGAACAACAAAAAAAATTGGATAATTATATAAACGAAAATAGTGAGCTAAAAAAACAGCTAATAGATTTAAATAAACGAATAGAGTTATTAGAGAAGTAAATTTTTAGTATAATCTTTTAGTCAAAAAATAGCCTGTAAATTAGTAATTTGCAGGCTGTTTTTATAACTTGTTTCATTACCAAAATATGCTTAACTATGAAAAAAATAATTGTTATTTGTTTACTGATTTCTATGTATTCATTAAGTGCATATAGTCAGGTCCCCGAAAAATTTAATTACCAGGGTGTACTCAGAAACTCAACTGGTGAATTAGTCGAGAATACTGATATAACAGTAAAACTGACTTTACTAGAAGGCAGTTCAAACGGATCAGAAATATATTCCGAAAGCCACAGTGTAAGTACAAATGATTATGGTCATTTTTCGGTGCAGGTTGGAGCGGGAACATTCCTTTCAGGCAGTTTTGCAGGCATTGATTGGTCGAATGAAATGTACATGAAAACCGAAGTAGCTAATCCAGCAGGTGGTACGTTAGTAGAAATGGGAACAGTTCAGTTACTTTCGGTTCCATACGCTTTATATGCAAATAAAGCCAATGAAGCTACTAATATTGAAAATGAAGTACTTTATTTTACCGATTCAGATACTTTATTTGCCGTAAAAGACCGTGATGGAAATATTGTATTTGCTGTTTTTCCTGATGGAGTAAAGGTTTATGCAAATGAAACTATTAAAGGAACTGTTGGCGGTTTTGCAGTAAGTGGACGTTCTCCGGGTAAGGCAAATGTTGAAGTTGAATATTTAAGAGTAACACCTGACAGTACGCGTATTTATGTCAATGATACCGTATCAACTAAAGGCAAAGTAGGAGGCTTTGCTGTAAGTGGCAGAAGTCCAGGAAAGGGTGTTGTAAATGATTATTTGCATGTAACGAAAGATAGTACGCGAGTTTATATAACAGAAACAGGAATAAAAGGTAAGGTAGGTGGTTTTGCCGTAAGTGGGCGTAGTCCGGGCAAGATGGATGAATCAACCGATTACTTTAATATTTCGGGGAATAATCAATTAGATACTATAGGAAGTGAGGCTCGTATTCTGTGGTATCCCAAAAAAGAAGCATTTCTTACAGGTCGTGTATTGATTGAAAGCTCTGATAGTGTTGGAACAAATTCAATGGCTACTGGGTATGAATCGAAAGCTATTGGCGATTTTTCTCAGGCGATGGGTTTCAGAACGATAGCTAGGGGAGATTTTTCTACAGCCATTGGCGATTCAGCTACTGCTAATGGTAATTTTTCATATTCATTGGGTTATAATGCATTATCAAATAATATGGGAGCGTATTCGTTTGGTTACAAGGCGAATGCCTTGGGTGTGGGTTGTTTTGCTCTCGGGTCAGTCGGAGTTGATACGCTTGGACGCTATACTGATGAATTAACTGTTGCTGATGGTATTCATTCATTTGCCATTGGTCAGGGTGCTCAAACAGAAAATGGAATAGGCAATATGGCAATAGGTCCTAATGCATATTCAGGAGGATCATTATATTCATTTGCAATGGGTTACAAAGCTCAGGCTATTGAAGAAAAGTCAATTTCAATAGGAAGCGATGGCATGTCTACTGGTGATTTTTACCCCACACCTTTAATTTCAAGTAACTCAGCACAAGGATCGTCATCAATGGCTTTGGGATTTGGAAATACAGCAATAAGAAATAATTCAATAGCATTTGGTATTGCAAATAAATCATATGGTTATAGGTCAATATCTATGGGATATAGATCAAAATCAGAAGGAGATTATTCGATAACTTTAGGCGATAAAGTTGTAGCAAAAGCGTATAGTTCAATGGTAGTGGGTCGTTATAATATTATCGAAGGCGATTCGTTGAACTGGGTTAGTACCGATCCTCTATTTGTTATTGGTAATGGGAGCAAGGTTATGATGAGTGTTGTACGAAGCAATGCTATGACAGTCCTTAAAAACGGATATACAGGTATTAATACAAATCAACCTGCCCAAATGCTAGATGTGAATGGAAATGGAATAATACGAGGAACCATACAAACTGGGGGAGAAAGCTTTGAACTAAATACTATAGGTTCAGGAAACAGATATGCCTATATTGATTTTCACGGCGATGATACATATACAGATTATTCATTACGAATTATGCGTTTTAATTCAGGGTCAAATGCTGTTTCAAGAATACATCACCGAGGTACAGGTAATCTTGAATTATATGCACAAGAGGCGGCTGCCATGAGGTTTTATACTTCAGGAACTGAGCGTTTAACTATTTTGAGTAACGGTAATATCGGTATAGGTAATTCAAATCCAACATCTTATGATCTTGATGTTACAGGAACTGGAAGATTTACTACTTCTGCATATTTTGCAACTACTAGTGGCAGAGTTGGGATTGGACTGACTAACCCATCATATAAAATGGATATTTATGATAACTCTACAGAACTTTACGCAGCAAAAATTTTTAAAGATTATAATAGTAGTAGCTATGGAGGTTTAATGATTCAGGCTGGCGCAGATGATGGTTCTGGAACTAATATTATGGTAGCCTGCTATAATGGAGCAGGAAGTTATAAAGGAGGTTTGGCAATTATTTCAAATGGAAATGTATCATTAGCTACTGCTTCGGATTATAGGCTTAAAGACAAGATTGAAAACACACAAACCAATGGATTGGATATTTTAATGAAACTTCGTGTCGTTGATTTTGAATTTAAGGATTCTCCAGGTATAAAACAAACAGGTTACATTGCACAAGAGGTTAATAATGTATATCCAGAGATGGTTTCTTTCAACGAACAAGAAGATATTTATCAAATCAGCCAGATGCAATTAATACCAGTATTAAATAAAGCGATTCAGGAACAACAAGTAGAAATAGAAAGTTTGAAATCCGAAAACCTTCAATTAAAAATTAAATTAGAGGAATTTAATAAGCGATTGGAAACACTTGAGAAATAGGTTAAAATTGGTATTAAATCATAATATGACCTTAAATATTTTTTTTAAGGTCATTTTTTTTATAATTTGGATTCAAATTAAAATAATCTATAATGAAACGAATAATTGTGTTTTGCATTCTTGCTACTTGTTTATTTATTCAAGCACTGGGTCAGGTTCCTGAGGGATTTAATTATCAAGGAACTTTACGAAATTCAACAGGTGATTTAGTTAAAAATACTTCAATTACTATAAAAGTTTCTCTTATTGAGGATCATACAGCAGGATTGGTATTGTTTTCTGAGCAGCATTCTGTAACAACCAGTGATTACGGACAGTTTAGTATAGTCGTTGGTAAAGGATCATTGCTGGAAGGTAATTTTGCTTTAATCGACTGGGCTCAACCTATGTTTATAAAAACCGAAGTGGCAAATCCTGCAGGTGGAGCATTTACAGATATGGGAACAGTACAGCTTATTTCTGTTCCCTATGCTTTATTTGCTAAAAATGTATTGAATAAGAATGATGCTGATGCAGATCCAGCAAATGAGCTCCAGGCAATTTCCATATCAAATGATTCTATTTTTTTGTCCAATGGGGGTTTTGTAAAACTTCCTATTGATTTAGATATAAGTTCAACAAATGAATTGCAAAACCTAACATTAACTGGAGATACCTTAAAAATTAGTAATGGAAATAAGGTCGTATTCCCCTATGACAGCAGCCGTTGGGCAAAAAATGGAAGCAAAATATATTATAATGCTGGTAATGTTGGTATAGGAACAACCAATCCTTCGAGTCAACTGGAGATTAAATCATCAGCAACAGGAGCGTTGTTTCAGGTAATAAATGCCAATAATGATACTGTTTTTGCAGTTTATCCAGATGGAGTAAAAGTATTTGTTGATCCCACAGCCAAAGGTAGTGTTGGCGGTTTTGCAGTAAGTGGACGTTCTCCGGGTAAGGCAAATGTTGAAGTTGAATATTTAAGAGTAACACCTGACAGTACGCGTATTTATGTCAATGATACCGTATCAACTAAAGGCAAAGTAGGAGGCTTTGCTGTAAGTGGCAGAAGTCCAGGAAAGGGTGTTGTAAATGATTATTTGCATGTAACGAAAGATAGTACGCGAGTTTATATAACAGAAACAGGAATAAAAGGTAAGGTAGGTGGTTTTGCCGTAAGTGGGCGCAGTCCGGGCAAGATGGATAAATCAACCGATTACTTTAATATTTCGGGAAATAACCAATTGGATACTATAGGAAGTGAGTCTCGTATTCTATGGTATCCCAAAAAAGAAGCATTCTTAACAGGACGGGTACTCATTGAATCGCCCGATAACGTTGGTACCAACTCCATGTCAACAGGATTTGAATCGAAAGCAATGGGCGATTATTCACAGGCAATGGGTTACAAATCAATTGCTAGCGGTGCATATTCAACAGCTATCGGATATCAGGCACTGGCCAACGATTCAAATTCATTTGCTTTTGGAAACTATGCTCAGGCATTAGGTAAAAACTCATTTGCATTTGGCGATTCGGCGATTGTCGAATCCGAAGATGGTTATGCCATTG
>JAVEZW010000082.1:0-13920 GCA_034002805.1 Bacteroidales bacterium
TTCAAATTGTCAATAATAAAAAATCCCCGAAACTAAAAAATTTCGGGGATTAATAACTACCTATTATTACTAATTAAATTCCTACGAATTTAACTTTCCGCCGTCCAGTAGCGGTTCTTCCTTGCTTCTTTTTCATTTTTGTTTTCGCTTTCCATTTTTTAAACTTAGAAGATTTTCTATATTTTTTTGCCAACATTTTCTTTTTGGCCTTACTCTTCATATATTTTAAATGGCGTTTGCGCCTAAGCGTTTTATTAACCCGCTTTTTAACTGGACTAGCTTCAGCTAATTCGTATTCTAATAACAAATCTAAGAAAGTTAACATTTCTTAACCTTTTACGGCTTTGACGTAATCCTTGAATTTATCTGAAGTTGCAGCTTCATAAGCCTTAATTACATCTTTAACCATTTCGCCCTTCATAAGAATTGCCATAGCAGCAAGTTTCATTAGAGCCTTATCACCAACATCAGGATTAACCTTAACATAAGCATCTACTGCTTTCTTAGCACGTTTTTGTTCGGCAGCATCTTCCACTTGAATTTTAGTACCAGAAGGTAGAATTACACCATAACTAGAACGGTCTTTTGATTCTTTCATTTCCTCATCTTCTTCTGATTCTTCTTTGTCATCTTCCATATCAAATTTTGGTGAATCAAGATCACCATCATCCTCAATTTCTTCCTCTTCTTCATCATAAGCACCAAGATATTCGTCACCAATTTTAGCCATCAATGTGTCATAAGTGGAACGTAAATCTTCTGGTACGGAATCTTCAGGGAGAGACATAACAAAATTAACAAGCATATCATGTGTGGTTTCATCTTCTTCAGCTTCAATTTCGCCTTCTAATTCAGCATCAATTTCTTCTACTTCGTCATTTTCTTTGATTAGTTTTTCCCATAGATTGAATCGTGACATTTTGTTTTCCTTTTTTAGTTATAGTTTATCGTTAGACCAATAATCATGCGAATATACTTTTTTACTATCAGACCAATACAAAACTCCGTCATCATCCTCAACTGTTAAAAAATCACAACGAATAATTTCACCTTCAGAAATTGTCCATCTAATTACATATTTATCATTTGGCGGTTGTTTGTCTTTTACCTTAAAAATTTCTAATTGCATATATCCTTCCTTATATTTATCAAATAAGATCAATCCCTACTACTCTTGAGATTAGTTTTTTAAAACTAATAAAATCTTCATCTTCCAAAACTTTTTCCATTTCTTTTTCATCTTCATCACTAGCCATACGATAAAATAAAGCTAATTCATGAAAACCAACATTACCGGGATAAGAAACTTCCAAAATAACATCTTTCTGTAAAATTTCTGACCAATTAGGCATTGATAACGTCCTCAAAGAAAATATGATAGTCTTCTGGAATTTGTTTAAACATTTCTTGTGCTAACTGTCTGATTTCAGGTAATGCTTTTTTTGAAGTCCTCAAAGATAAGAAATGTCTAAATGACCTGATATTAAAACTAATTTGTTCCCTCACTTTATACGCTTCTACCAATCCATATTTAGCAATATCATTTGGTATATTGTATTTATTAATAAGATTTACTAATTCTTGCATGTGTTTAATATTTAATTCATCAATAACATCAATTCCAGTTTTAACTAAACAAGAACCAATTTTTTCTTCGCCATTGAGAATTTTTTTCAGTGTGTATCTTGTTGATTCTACACTAGGACTAACACCTACTCTATGTCTGGAAAGTTCTTGTAATACAGCACGACTAATCCCTTCAACTTCAAAAGTGATTAAACTGTGTTCAAGTGTAGAAGTATGACCAAATTTGATAATTTTTCTAATCAAATTTAAATCATTATCTCCTAAATTGTCATTAATTGTATCACAATTCTCATCACTTTTCCAACAAATTCTAATACCATCGACAATTAATTTTTTAGGAGTAATATGTTTCAATGTCACTTTCATTATGTTCCTCTTCTAAAATTTTTATAATTTCCAAAACCAATCTAAATGAATCATCAAGAACTTCCCTATTTTTTACAAACGGCGTCATGTCTTTTGGCGTTCCACCAAAGAAAATGATAACAGAACTAACAATTCTTGGTTTAAGATTTTTTAAAAAATACTTGATCAGTTCTTCGTTTGTTAAATATTGTCTGAGTGTAGTTTCATAAACATTGTTTATGTAATAAGCAAATTTAATTGATTTTATGTAACTAGGAAGAAAAACAAAAATGGCCGCAATCAATGATAAAATAACATATTGATTATTTAACCATTCCATTGATAATATCCATCTTCGTGTTCATCTAGTAGTTCACTATAACCTTCTGACACTTCATGAACACCTTCACTATCAACGTATACAGAACCACATGAACTACAAATCAGATAAATCGAATCATTATTTTGTTCCAATGTGAATCTTTTACACTTAGGACATTTCATTGTCAACTCCATTTACCTTTCAATTTGAAAGTGGAACTACTAACCATTTTTTCTACAAAATCTGATTTACATTTTGGACAAGTTGCCAAACTTTCATCCGAAAATTTCTTTACAACTTCAAATTGTTCTTGACAATTTTTACATTTGAATTCATACAATGGCATATTAATTTTCTCCTAGATTGTCTTGTAAATTTTGACCACAACTACGACAAACTAAAGTAGGGACATTGATAACACCTTCTTGACCATTAGGTGAAATTAAAGCCGACACTTTTTTCAGAATAAAACATTGTTCCCAATATTTACTCCCACAACTGGAGCAAACAACATCAGGTAATGTGTTAGGATTAATGTTCATGTTAATTTTATCTTGCATCATACTCATACCTCTTTCCTTGGGCGACCCCGTTTTCCAACTGGTTTTTCTGTGACAAGGGGTTTGATTTCTTTTGTCATACTTTGAAAATAAAATTTCTGTAATCCTTCATCAATGACAATTGGCCCAATTGGTTCCCAACCAGCACTAACACTTCCCTTAATTTTAAGTTCTAGTGTACTAAGATTTCTGTCAATTTCGATTTTAAACTCTTTCATAAATCAATCTCCTTATTTAACAATTTTCACATTATAACCAAGAGTTCTACAAAGTTCTTCCATTGTCATTTCTTTAACCTTGGTTCTTTTATTAAATTCTTTTTCACTTACTTCTTTACCATTTAACCACCATGATTGGCAGTTACCATAAATATAAGCAGGACCATCTTCCCTATGTAGTTTATCATTTAACCACCATTCTTGGTAATCACCATTAATAATAGCAGGTCCATCTTCCCTATGTCTTTTACCATTTAGAAACCATGCTTGGTAATCACCATAAATATAAGCAGGACCATCTTCACGATGCCGTTTACCATTTAACCACCATTCTTGGTAATCACCATCAATATAAGCAGGACCATCTTCTCTATGTCGTTTATCATTCAGAAACCATTCTTGACGATCACCATCAATAATAACTTTGTACTCTTTCATGTCTAATCTCCTTTATTAAAGTCTGATTTCTCCATAATAAGGGAATTTATTTGTGCTAAAATAAACTCTTTTAATTCCCATACTAATGATCATGTTCATGCAATCTTCACACGGCATAGCCAATGCTGGTTCCCCATTGGAAAATTCTCTATAAACAAAAATGTAAGCACCTTTTAGTTTTTCTTTATCAACCTTAACACAAGCATTTCTTTCAGCATGTACAGAATTTTCCCAAGGAGCAAATCGTTTCCCAACTTTACAATGTCTAATTTGATTATGTCCTTTAGACAAAATTCTATTTCCAGAAACAATTACAGCACCAAGTTTATGTTTATATGTCGATTTCTCAGATTCAATTTTAGCAAGCATCATAAATTTATAAATATTCACTTTTTTGTTCTCCAAAAAATAAACCAATCACACCAATTTATAAACTAAAAACCATCGTTTAACTCCAAATTAAACCAATCGTTCCAATCACATAGACTAAAAAATTCACCACAGCAAAAAATCCTACAACAATTTTAGATTTTCGACTCATTTTTGTAATTTCTAATATTGAAGTTCTAATTAAAACATAATATACAAGGGTGAAAACCAAATTTGTAGCTAAAATTTTCAGCCAGATTTCGATCATGCTACCATCCTTTCAACTGTTTCATTATACAACTTAATTCCTTTATTTGTCAACCAAACATAATCACCATCTGTAGACAGATACCCTTTTTTGATTATTTTATTTAGTACCACAAAAATGTTTTCTTTTTCAAAACCAAAAACCTTTTCGTTATAACATTCTTCCACAAAATCTGATAGAATCGGTTTAGTAATATCACCTTTGTTATAATCATTTTCAGCGACACCATAAATCAATACGTTCATTTCTTTTTCGTTTAGCACTTTTTTATTCTTCTCCTTTGATTGTTAAGTTATTACACAGTTTACATTGATTCTCTTAGAAAGTCAACCCAATTTTTCATTTTATTTTCTTTCAACACCATTAACTTTAGTTCATTGATAATTTCAAATTTTTCTAATCCCTCATACAACACACTTGAAAGAATACCTTTCATTGTAGTCTTTTTCATATCATTATCAAGAACAATAAGAATATTGACTGGATTGTATAAATCTCTTTCTTTGGAACCAAACAATCCTACTGATGTGATTTTAGTTGCCCAATCAAAAAGATTATCTTTCACCTTTTTACTCAACTTCCCAACATTGACAGACCAACCTTGATTCCTATATTGTCGAATTCTAATCCAACCTTTTCTTACAAGGTCAAGGATAATTTCTTCCCTCGCCTTTCCTTCTGAACCAAGTGGTTCACCATAAGAATCATAGATTTTTTGAATTCCTTCTTTAGTCAAACCAAATGTTTCGGGATTAGTAATAACAGTGTCAATATGAACCGTTGGAACATTAATTACTTCATTCTTCGGTGAAATCCAATATGCCGCCATTTATTCTTCTCCTAATTGAAAGTGTAAGGGAAGTCAACAATAGTCAACCTCCCTTACACTATTTATTTCTTATGCAGCAAGTGCATATTGAGTTTGTTTGTTGAAACGATCAATCAGGGTTTGCATGTTGCGGTATCCAGCGGAAAAGACATTGGAACCGTTGTGGGCTTTAGTGTGGTGCGTTTGGATCGCAGTAAGAACATTCAAGTGACTCCAAACAGTATCTTCATGGTCATTATAGCGTTGACGAACTTGGGGATAAAGTTCAATGATTTTTGAGGCTTGACGTTCAGAAAGAACTCCTCGTTGTTCATGTTCTTCCAATTCACGGTCTTCCTTGATATTCGCTCTAACGAAATCCATGAACTGTTTTTCAGTGAAATTCACTTGAGTAAGTTTCTTGAACATTTCAAACTGTGTTGAAAAGTCTTCAAATTTCATTTCAAAGATTTTACGAATCTTCTCAACAATATCATGAACAACGTGCTTGAAAGTAACGGAATAATCTTTGTGGTAAGATTTCATTCCGTTGGTACAAACAAGGCGCATGGTTCCGAAATCAAACCCGACAGAAGCAAGTCCATCGTAAGAATTATGAAGAGTGATTTTGGTGGAAACAACATCACCAACTTTAACTTCTTTCTGATACTTTCCACCGAAAACAATGTCACGTTTCCATTTACCACCATCATTATTAACGTGGTCATTGATAGATTCTACCGGATGATTTTTAAATGCTTCGGTGAAAATGTCAGCGATTTTGTCATTTTCTACCAGTTTGTATTTAGGAGAAACAACACCATAGACAACACCAGTATCATGATTCACAAGGGCTTCTTTTTGCAGAAGCAATTTTGACCCATTGTGGTCAGCATACAGAGGAACACGGTCAACATTAAAAAACGGGGTGGCGGGAGTCAGGTCAGCTTTCATCATCTTAAATCTCCTTCTCAATGGGTTATGGTTAGACTATACACTGTTTAATTTATTTTGTCAATCATTATTTAACAATTTTCACATTATAACCAAGAGTATTGCAAAGTTCTTCCATTGTCATTTCTTTTACTTTGCTTCTTTTATTAAACTCTTCTTCTGTGACTTGTTCACCATTTAGATACCATACTTGGTAATCACCATTAATGAAAGCAGGTCCATCTTCTCTATGTAGTTCACCATTTAACCACCATGCTTGATAACTACCATCAATAATAGCAGGTCCATCTTCACGATGCAGTTTACCATTTAGAAACCATGATTGAAGACTACCTTTAATAATAGCAGGGCCGTCTTCCCTATGTCTTTTACCATTTAGATACCATTCTTGACAATCACCATCAATAATAACTTTATACTCTTTCATGTGTAATCTCCTTCTCAATGGGTTATGGTTAGACTATATCAGGATTTAACTTTTTTGTCAATCATTATTTTCTATTCACCACAAAAAACTTCAAACACTATTTTTGGAATTTCTGGAAATTCTTCTGGATGAAAGAAATCAGAAGACAACGATACCTTATCAAAATCCGAATATAATTTTTTATAAGGTTCGTTCAACGATTTGAGATTATTTTTATCTATTTCATAAAGATCAGTTTTTCCATTATAATAAAGAATAATATTCCATTTTCCATCAACATTTTTAAGACCAACAACACAATGTTTCATCTTGAAATCTCCTTGTCCGTTCGAGGTAACTTAACTATACCAGCTTTAAAAAATATTTGCAATAAAAAAATCACAATTCTTTTTAGGAATTGTGATTTTTTAAAATTATAATGGTTTCAATTACTTAGAATCTAAAAATACCTTTTAGATCATTTTTTATGCTATCAATTATATCTTTAGCTTCATCTTTTAGGCTACCACCACGTTCCCAAAACGAATAACAAAATGTAACCGTGTATTCCTGAACAGTATCGGGACTATCAAAACTCAAATCAATACTAGATAAATCTGTAGGCCAAGCATGATAAAATACATATTCATGAATATCCCTACCTTTTTCATCTAATTGAACCACATAGAAATTTTTAAAGAAATCCTTGAGACTGTTCGCGCCACCTGTTTCACCAGAATTTTTAATGTTGGTCATCCACAATTCTAAATTTTTTCTAATACCAAAATTTTTATCATTAACAACTGTGACAGTCCAATCAGGAAAATCAGTATCACCATTAGCCCACAAATTATTATTTTGGTATCTAAGAGGAATTTTATCAATCGTCATACCGGGAATTTGTGCGCCTTTACAGAAGAATTCACAATCTTCCCCCAGATATGGAATTTCGACACGAAACAAATTTGCTCTTGCTCCGTGTTGAAATTTGCTAACGAACTTTGATATGGATTGTGACATTATTTTTTCCTAATGTTTTTTGTGATTTTCATTACACAAACAATGAAATCCCATTGTAAATCTTGATCCATGTGATAATCAATCAGGTCTTGGACAACATAAGGCTGATTGAACACATGATTGAAAATAGAATTAACCTTACGAGGAAATTTTTTAAGATTAACTCTTACAGCATCTTCTAATTTCAAATCTGAAATTACATATTCACCATCATGAAATAACAAAAGAACTTTTTCATCTTGTAGGATTGCTTGTCTAAACATTTTAGTAACCTTTATTTGAAGAGTGGGAACCATTCTGGAATTAATCTAGTGATAGATTCGCCATCTGTATTTACAGTTATAATCCAAAAACCTGTATGTGCTGCTAATTTCCTACCACGCATGAATTGAGTTTGTTCACACAATGTACCAGTTTCAAAAACACTCACATTTCTTACAGTATGATAAATTGATTTATGAGCATGACCGGCTAAAAGAATGTTAGGTTTATCCCCACCTGTTAGATTTTCAACAAATTTCTGAGTCCTGTAACTTGTCGAATATTGACTACCATCATTACCATGCCACATTTTTACTACAACACCACCAATATATTCGTCTGCTTCTTGTGAACCCATATAAACAAAATTGTCAATTGATTCTGACAATCTTGAACCAACATCTATTCCTTGATCTGCTTTTCCTTTGTACCAGTCATCATGATTTCCAGTTATAGCTTTAATTTGAAAAGGAACATCCTTAAACAAAGATTTTGTTTTATTAAATTGTGCTTCAAACCCTAATTCGCTTAATTCATAAATATGTCCCGGTCTATTACTCATTCCCTCAAAAATATCACCAGTATGATACATCCAATCAACTTCTTCTTCAATACCCTTATCAATCATGTAATTCCACCAATCTTCACGGAATTTTTTATGACCAATATGAGTATCACCAATAGCAATGAACTTGAATGTCTCTTTATCTAAAGCTGTATGAAATTTTTTCTTTTCAACTTCTTGGAATCTACTCGACTCCAATATAGTTTTAATTTCATACTCACTAAGTTGATTCTTTAATTTTTCAAGTAGTACATCCTTATTATCAGGTTTCTTTTTCTCAAAAGTTTCATCGTCTTTTTTAGCTAAATAATAAAATTTAGCTTCTGAAAAACTTCCAAATTCTTTTGAGAATTGGTATTCTAATCCTTTTTCTCTGATGCTATCTCTTGTCGGTAATTTTCCATGTTCTTCTTCATACTCTTTAAGAAAATCTAACAACTCTTGTTTTGTCATTATTAATCCTATTAAAGTTGGTCAATCAAACTTGGCATGTTGTTTTTTGTCAAATATGCCAACATTGTTTCAAAATCCCCCTTGGATTTCATTGTGTTGTATTTATACTTAATATCTGTCACAATATTTTCTGGAATAAATTCAGAAGATAAAGTAATCAATTTTCTATTTCTCTCATAATTGTCAATTAATTGATTTTTAATAACAAACTTTTCAATACCTTCAGATAAAACTTCATCAATCAATTTTTGAGTAATTCTTTTTTGTCTTTTATCTGAATTGACAAATACATTATCATCACTTAGTAGATTAGGAATATCATCACCTGAATCACCTTTTAACAAATGTAGACTAAGGAAACTACCGGGATTGATTTCACAAGTAACTAATTCACCATCAATAGGATTATGAATTTTTACATTGTCATATCTAAGTAATTGACAAAAATCTTTATCTCTGCTTACAATAACAATTTGCTTTCCAATTAATTCCTCAACCAAAACTGCGATAATATCGTCTGCTTCAGCTTTATCAACTTTTATAATTTTGAATGGAAAATGTTTTTCGATTTCATCAAGAAACGAATCTGCTGTTTTATAAAATGAATCCCAATCTGTAGTATCTTTTTCTTTCTTTAAAACTCGACGTGCTTTGTAATATTTGAATTCGTCTTTGCGCCAAGTATTCTTACTGTCAATACACAAAACTACTTCTTTTGGTCTATATTTGTTTTTGACTCCAAGAATCATAGACATAAGAAGATATTTCCAATAAGCATTTTTATCTTCTGTAGTTCTTTGATTTGGATCATTTTGTGCCACAAAGAAACTAGCATAAAAATAATTTGATAGATCGACTAACATCACGTCACAATTCATTTTAATAACCTTTCTTAATTAAAATTCACCAACTTTATCTTTCAAAATCATAAGAATGTTTTCTACCATTTCAATTTCTTCATTAGTCAATTCGTCTGAAATCTCCCTTTTGATTTTGTGTTCTGTGTAACTAAGAGATTCTTTCTGTAATAGATATAATGAAATTAGATTCAGTAGAATATTATTCTTACCTGCATATTTAACAAGAGAACGTTTGATTTTTCTAACAATTTCCTCAAATAAACCTAGAGCTTTCTTTTCCTTGGCTGTTTCAGGTTCTTTGAGTTTATTCCCTTGATTATCAATCAACTTGAGATAATAAGCGTCCCACTTATTAAAATCAGTTCTAATAAGTTTAGCAAACTTATAGGTAATGTAAATGTCATTAACTTTACTATTCTTCTTCAACTTCTCAAGTAATAGATATTCAGAAAAACTATTCAGTTCCATCAAATAGACCTCTTTCAATGATTTGTAAAAACAATTTACAATCATAAATTTCTTGTAATTTGTCTTTATCATTCAATGAATAATATTGTTTTAGTTTCCTATTTAAATTTGTGTTTGTGTCTAATTCCTTTAATATATTATCTTCGTTTCTATTATTTAACCTTTGAGCGTAATAACAATTTTTATTCCTAGAGCAATGTTCAATTCCTAAAGCAATGGAAGGACAAATGTTCCCGTTATCATCTACACAATTTGTCATTGTTACCCTTTCATTTAATATTTATAAGTATTTATCAATCAAATAAATCAACATCTGTTGATTCATCTGATATAACAACATTCATAGGTTCTTTCTTTTTTCTCTTCTTGTGATTTTTTGCGTCATCAGACATTTCATTAGAAACTAATTGCATATCATCGGCATCACTTAATCTAGCCTTATCATGTTCTGTTCTAATTGGAAACCTATAATTAACTGTTCCACCAAAACGATTTTTTAACACTTTCCATATTTGCAAATTTTGTTCTCTCAATTCTTCTGGTGAAATCAAAGCAGCCAAAAAATCGCAAGTATCTGATATTGCTTTACTTTCTCCAACATTAGTGAAATCTAGGTCTGTAGCTTTAGAATCATTACCTTGTCTATTTGCTTGGGTTGCCGTAATGCAACATAAATCTTTATCTACAGCGATACCACGCAATTCTTCTGATATAGCTTTAATTGTCACATAGAGATTATCCCCCATCAATCTTGAACTTCTCATTAAATTCAAATAATCAACTATCAACACTGTTGGTTTGAAGTTCTTTTTCAATTCTAATTCATCCAACAATGCTCTAATGTTTTCAGAACTAATAGTAGCTGGTGGATATTCTTTTATGACCAATCTACCAACTTGTTGTTTCTTTACATTCAATAAAGAATTTCTAAATTCACTATCTTTTAATTCCTTTATTTGATTAATAGATACATCAATGATATTCGCTTCGTGTCGTTGACTAATTTTTTCTTCAGACATTTCTAATGTAACATAAAGAACATCTTCCCCATTTCTTACCATATTAGATGAAAAATTGACTAAAGCAGTCGTTTTTCCGCTGCCCGTCATCCCAAACACCAAACATAAGGATTTACTTTCAAAACCGCCACCTGTAACAATATCAAGTTTTTCTAATCCAGTAGGAAACTTTTTAATCTTCTGTTTATAAATTTTTAATCGTCCTTCGATGCTCTTTTCATCAAAAAATTCTATTCCACAACTAGAATCAAATCCTACTTGTAACGCTTTTCTAAGCAACTCTGGAATTGCTTCTAGGTTCTTTTTCTCTTCGTGACACTCAATACTCTTAATAAGCGCATTATAAATTGCTCTTTCCTTACACCAATTTTCAGTATTCTTGATTAACCAATCATCATCACAATCTAATTTGTTAGTGAAAATTTCTTCTGTTAATTCATTAATAGTCTTGAATAAACTTTCATTAACATCTTTTTTGTTGCTAAATTCTATTTTGATAGTTGATAAAGTTGGAAATCCTTTATACTGAATAACATATTGTTTGATTAATTTGAAGAGATATGTTTGCTCATAATCTGGAAAAAATTCTGGTTTAATATGTGGAAATACCTTTTTAGCAAAGGGCTTGTTTTGCACAAGCCCTGCTAATACCATTTTAGAAAATTCCATGTTACCCTTTCAATGTATTAAAATGATTCTAAATGTTCAATTACTCTAATTAAATAGTTTAATTGTGATATATGGTAAGCTGAATTATGATCACCTATTTTATTTCTTTTTGTATCATAGCTACTCTTATACTTATCCATTTTAATCCACAAATTAGTCATGGTATGAAGAATATATTTCGGCATTAATTCTAATCTTCCATCTTCTACAACTTTATATTTTTCAGTGATATAATTAATACAAAATATGTAACTATTATGAATCTCTATTGGTTCTACTTTTTTCCAGTTTGAATCCTCATGATAATATCTGATATATCCACTTTCATTTGACTTAAAGTGAATTCCATATAAGTTAACCTTTCATTCCAAATAAATTCTTTAATAAATTTACTGTATCATCTTTTTCTTGTTTTTTTGAACATTTGATACAGATTAAAGTTACATCTTTCATTATTCTACCTAATCTAATTTCACCACAATAACAACCACATTTAGAACAACGTAATTCTTTAACCATTGTCATTTTCCTTAATATAACTTCTGTAATCAGTTAAAACGGTTAATCTGTTTTGTTCTGCCATATAATCTATAGTTTCAATTACTTGTTTAATCTGTTCAGGATTAAGATATTCTAATTTCTTTTCGACAGAAGAAGAAATACCTTTACCATAAGAATCAAAAGATTTTAATTTTCTTTTCAAGTCTAATATGATATTTAATTCATTTTCTGTTATCATTCGTCATCCTCTTCATCAAATTCGTCTTGTTCTTGACAACCAAAACCAACCTTAGATTTAATTTTATCCCTGAGAATGGTCATAAATTCTTCATTAAAGTAATCTTGAATATTCTTTTTTAGATCAGTAGATTTCACCTTATCGCCGTTTGGTAAAATAAAACCATGACCATCTTTTTTAATTACTCCCAAATCTTCAGCCATAGTAATCATACTAGAATACGGATGAATCCCCTTAGAGAAAGACAAATTGATTTTAAATTTTTGTCCTTCTGGAATAAACCTAGATTTATCCATAGTTAGAGTGATAACGGAACCTGTTCTTTCTGTTCCAACTTTATCTTGAGCCTTAGATAGAATCATAGAAATATCTGTCGCATATTTAAACCCTTCACCACCGGAAGTAACTTGACGAGAATACAATTCTTGAGTCCCATAAGTATGATTAGCAATCAACATAGGAGTTTTTGTCATAGCTAATGGTAAAGTGATTAATCTGAAAATAGACTTGATAATTTTTGCTCTTGTCATATCTTGTTTTTCATTACCACTTCTAGCATCTTCACTTTCTTTGTGAGTAGCCAGCATTCCCAAGCTATCGACGCCGATTATATAACTAGGGAATTCCTCTTTATTCTTCTTGGAAGAGGCTTGTTGTTCTTTAATATCATCCAACAGTCTAATACATTGTGTCCTAAATTCTTCTACAGTGTAAACAGGAAGAACCAACACCCTTGAAACGTCAACATTAAGACTTTCACACATTTCATTAATACTAGAACCTTCTGTTTCAAACACTACTGCATAGCTATTATCTTTCCTTTCTAGGAAAGATTTAATAATACTCATCATGAAATATGACTTAGCCACGCCGGAAGGACCAGATACACCAACTCTTTTTCCCAATGGAAGCCCTTTAAAAATATCCCCATCAGATAATGCAGCGTTCAAAATAAAACATCCAGTATCAAAATACTCATCAATTTTGTAAGGATTTGTTTCGTCTGACAAAAGGAAACCATCAACATTTCCAACTGTTTTTTTGAGTTTTTCCAGAATCGAATTTTTAGCCATATTGTACCTTCCTTTAGAAAATAGAAAACCGATAGCTTCTATTATCAACTATCGGTTTTCATTTGTCAACTGTTATTTTTTGTTATTCTTCTTTTCCCTCGTCTACATTTTTGTTATTAAAATTTACTTCTGCTTCCACAATTTCAAATTTTCCATCAGAATGTTCAACTGCTTCATTGTAGTCTACAAACACTGGAATAAAAAATTTTCCTTCTGGAAATGGTGTAATTTGACCATCTACAAGAATGTCACTATTCATTTTCATTACCATATATACTTTCATTTTGATCCTTTCAATTTTTGAATATTTTCAAACTCCTTAATTAAATCTTTCTGAAATTTCTTTTCACGATTTCTTCCTCCCCAAAAATAACCACAATAAAATACAATAACAAAAATTAAAATAGTTCCAATGTTACTATTTGTCTGAAACAATGCAATCAACATAACAAATGAAAACAAACTACTAGCAACAACTAATACATCTCGAAAAAATTTCTTCATGATAAATCTCCTTT
>JAVEZW010000083.1:0-13560 GCA_034002805.1 Bacteroidales bacterium
CCTTGTATTGATAACCAATATGCCATTGCTCCGCCATTCCGGGTTTAATCAACCACTCTCCTTTCTCACCAGCAAGGCCTCCGGATTTTTCTTTATTAAACTCTGCATTAGCCAGACTATGCCATTCTTTTTCTGATAATGCTTTATCCCAAATGGCTTGCGGTTCTGGCCTGGAAACTACATACTTTCCAAATCGTTCGAGTTTTTCAAAATTCCCCGCATCGATTAACTCATATTCAACCCAGTTTTGTGGTGTAATTAATTTCATGGACTAAAATTTTACTGTAAAAATATTACTTTCATTGCACATTGTTTGCAATCGAACTCCAATTTATATTTTCTATTATTATCAGCCAAAAATAGTGGCTCTTCGATTTTGTTAGTTGATTTATCGTGTTTGGGACACAATCCTAACTGATATTTTATGCAGTGTTTTGTAATCATAATCTCTTTATCTGCAAAATCTGTTTGGGCCTCAAATGCATTTTCGATCATCTTTACCCCATGCCTTTTATAAAAAGAAACTGCTTTGCTGTTTAAAACATTTCCTTTATAATCGATAAACTGATCTGGGTATGAGTGGCTAGTTTTTTCGATTTCCTTTTTAACCCTCGGATAGTTGCACAATCGCTCCGACTCGAGCAATTGAATCGTTTTTCTGCGTAAATCATTTAAAACGGATATTGGAAAAAACAACGGATTATTTAATTCTAAATCAACAGAAGTAACTTTAAAAACCGAATCGCCTGATTTTGCAAACTGGTTTTTTATGGTAATCTCTGCTTTTTCTTTATTTATGGCCCTATTTTTTTCGATGATTTCTTCAAATTCAATTTTATTCTGATCTTCATCCTCTGCAATAACAATAATGCCTCTTTCTGATTCTCTAATCAAAACCCTTGCATTTATTTTCCGAGCTGTTTTTGATGTATTTAACTGCTTATTAAAATTATGATCGTAATTACGGTATATTATTGTTCCAGTGGTAAGTAATGAGGTATCATCAACAAAAATTTTATTGTTCTCAACCCTATTTACCGTTGTTCCTTGCAAATCATCATTGTTATCAAAAAAACAAATTCCATCAGCGTTGTTTAGATTAGTTTCCGAATCAATTACAAAGTAATTACTAGCCACTGATTTAACCCTGCCAACCATTTTTCCAATCGATTTTTGTGTATTGGGTGACGCGACATCCTTGTTTCGGCCATTCAAAAAGTAAGATGTAAATCCGCGGTTAAATGTTTTTTCAGGATCTGGAACAAAATCAATTTCAATGTATCCCGAAGATGCTCTTGTAAGGTCTGTTCTTTTAATAATTACCTCATCAATCTGTTTCCTCAAATGGGCTGTATTATTTTTTACGTAGTTTATATCTTTTAACCGGCCTTCAATTTTAAAAGAACTTATCCCAGCATCAATCATCTCTTCAATATATCCTGAAAGATTAAGGTCCTTTAACGAAAGTAGAAATTTATTCTTCACAAGCACTTTTCCGTTTTTATCCAGCAAAGAATAATACGATCTGCAGGGTTGTGCGCATGTTCCTCTGTTTGCACTGCCTTTCCCAATAGCATGACTAAAGAAGCACTGCCCACTAAAACTCACACATAATGCACCCTGAACAAAAAACTCCAAATCAACATTGGTCTTTGATTTTATTTCCTGAATTTGTTCCAACGACAGTTCGCGCGCTAAAATAACGCGTTGAATACCGGCATCCTCTAAAAACTTAACCTTTTGCCAGGCGTAGTTATTGGTTTGTGTACTTGCAAAAATTTGTATCGGAGGCAAGTTCAATTCTAAAATTCCTAAATCCTGAATTATAATTGCATCGGTTCCAATCTGATAAAGCTCTTGAATCATTTCTTCAACCTCATCAAGTTCATTATCGTGCAATATGGTATTTAAAGTAACATATACTTTTGCATAATATAAATGGGCATAATCAATAAGGTTCTGGATTGTTTCTATACTATTACCTGCAGAAACTCTGGCACCAAATTTCGGAGCACCTATATATACGGCATCGGCTCCATAAATAATGGCCGCTTTACCTGATTCTAAATCCTTAGCCGGTGCTAATAACTCTATTCTTTTCATGTATAAAAACTTACTGCAAAGATTGAAATAATTCGATAGGATTGCAAAACAATAAGCTATATTGAGTTATATTATTTTGACCGATTGAAGTTAAAAATTAACTTTGTATGAAATCCTTTTACTGATATGATCGAAAAAATTACAAGTGTTCAGAATTCACGAATAAAAAATATTGTAAAACTTCAGCAAAAATCATCAGAACGAAAATTGCAGAATCTGATTGTGATCGAAGGATTAAGAGAGATAACACTAGCCATAAAATCAGGTTTTGATATTAAAACCATTTTTTTTTGTTCTGAGATTATTTCGTATGAAAAGATTGCAGATATGGCAATCCATGAAAACATTATTTTTGATTTATCGAGAGATGTTTACAACAAGGTAGCTTACAGAGAATCAACCGAAGGTGTTTTAGTGCTTGCAGAACCAAGCTATTTAGTATTAAACGATCTGAGGTTAAGAAAAAATCCATTTTTAGTAGTACTCGAATCTGTAGAAAAACCAGGTAATCTGGGTGCGATTTTACGAACAGCCGATGCCGCAAATGTTGATGCTGTATTAATTTGTGATCCGCTCACCGATATTTACAATCCAAATGTAATCCGTTCGAGTGTAGGATGCGTATTTACCAAACAAATTGTGGCTTGCTCAACCGATGAAGCTTTGGAATGGTTAAGGAAGAATCAAATAAAATCATACGCAGCGGCATTAACAGCAAAAAAATTCTATCATGAAACAGATTTTACTGTTCCCTCGGCTGTAATTATGGGTACCGAAGCCGATGGGCTTACCAAAAAGTGGCTTCAGGGTGCCGATGAACAAATAAAAATACCAATGAACGGTGAAATTGATTCTTTAAATGTCTCCACATCAACAGCTATATTGATATTTGAAGCTATGAGGCAGCGAAATTTTTACCAATAAAAATATGTTGAATTGTTTAAAATATTAAATTTGTTATTTATATTTGCAGTCCAAAAATGGTGGATGTAGCTCAGTTGGTGCCGAAAAATATTAAAATCAACGATTTTAATTGATTTTTCGAGCATCCTCGAAAAACTAAAGAAGCTGAGCTTCTGAGTTTTTCGGGATTAGAGTAGCGGATTGTGGAAGAAGAAATAAACATTATACGGTGGATGTAGCTCAGTTGGTTAGAGTAGCGGATTGTGGTTCCGTTGGTCGCCGGTTCGAACCCGGTCTTCCACCCCAACAAAAACTCTGGTAAAATACCAGGGTTTTTCATTTTAAAAAAGAATGTTGTTATAAAAAATAAATACATTATTACCAATACTTAACCCCAAGTTGGTTTAGCTAAAAAAAGTTAAAAGATTTTTTATTGATTTAGGAAAATGTAATTTTGGCATCTGAATAAAAAAGAATCGTGTCGATTTTAAAGAAAGATATTAATAGTGTCGCAGGATTGCAGATTTTTAACATTCTAAGGTTTGTTACTTTTCTAATTATTTCTATTGTCTTTACAAAAATTGGATTATCAAAAGAAGAGATCGGGGTTTTTGAGATTTCTATATTTATGGCCAGTGTTGCTAGTTTTTTTTGGGTAACCGGACTAATTCAGTCGTTTTTATCATTATATAAAACTTCTAAAACATTTGGTGATAGCGAAAAAATCGAAGGAGAAAAATCTCCAGAGATTTTTAATATTTATATTCTTCTGGTTTTCTTTAGTATCGTGGTTGCTGGTATAGGTTTAGCAATTCAGGATAATTTTTCTGTTTTTGGATATAAAGGAGATGCACCTTTACTGAATGTTACGCTCTGGTATTTATTGTTGAGTAGTCCTGCCAATCTGGTTGAATACATTTATATGATCCAGAATAAATCGGGGAATACACTAAGCTATGCATATATAACTTATACATTGCAGTTAATAGCTGCTATTTTGCCTGTTGTACTTGGATTTGATGTTATATGGTCGTTACGTGGACTAGTTATTGTGGCAGCCATTCGTAATATTTGGTTAGCTACACTCATTTATAATTATGCAGAAATAAAATTATCGATACCTTATATTAAGGAGATCCTTGTTTTTTCATTACCACTTATTGTCAGTTCGTTAGTTAGTGGCTCATCGCAATATATCGATGGCCTTGTTATTTCGACTCATTACGATGCCGACGGATTTGCAATTTTTCGTTATGGAGCAAAAGAACTACCATTTGTTGTGATGCTGGCATCCGGATTGAGTGCAGCAATGCTTACTGAGTTTAATAATGCTACCCAGATTAAAGAAACATTAGCCCAGCTAAGAAAAAAGTCTCTTCGTATTATGCACATGATGTATCCGTTTACCATTGTGATGCTTCTATTTGCGAAACCAATTTTTAAAACCATTTTTAGTCCCGAATTTACACGAAGTTCCGACGTTTTTGTAATATATCTGTTAGCCATTGTAAGTAGGCTGCTTTTCCCTCATACCATATTAATTGGATTTAAAAAAGCAAAATCGCTTATGATAATTTCGTTTATCGAAGTTATCCTTAATATTGTTTTAAGTGTTTGGCTTGTTAAAGTTTACGGGGTAGTAGGTGTGGCATTAGCTACTGTTGCCGCTTACTTTTTATCAAAAGTAATTATGATACTTTATAATTACTACAAACTAGGAATTCGACCGGAAGAATATATTCCAATAAAATGGTATGCTTTTTATTCTTTTATGCTAGGATTAATATTTGTATTGCTCGACAGAAGAATAATCGTTATATAATGCAGTGACTTTTTGACATAATCTGAGTCTAAATGCTACATTCTGACACAAAAAATTATTTTGGAATACATATTGTAAAACTTTAAAAATAAAAAATAATTAAACTATGAATTTTACAAGATCATCGAATCCGGTTCTATCAAAAAAAGTTTTTAGCGCAAATTCTTATGCTACAAACTATTCAGAAGTAATGACATTGAATGGAACTCTGAATAAGTCATTAATCATGCTGGCTTTGGTTGTGGTTGGAGCAATTTATACCTGGAAAATATTTTTTACAGGTGCCGATATTGCTACTGGAGCTGCTTTAGTTAGAAAATGGATTTTTATTGGTGGGATTGGAGGTTTCGTTTTAGCATTAGTAACAACCTTTAAAAAAGAATGGGCCTACATTACAGCTCCGCTGTATGCTGTTCTCGAAGGATTATTTCTTGGAGCAATCTCTGCTTTTTTTGAAGCAAGCTATCCGGGATTAGTAATGCAGGCAATAATGCTAACCTTTGGAACACTTTTTCTTTTATTAGCAGGCTACAGATCAGGACTTATAAAAGTTACTGACAAATTACGATCAGGAATTATTGCAGCTACCGGAGCAGTTGCTTTGGTTTATTTAATATCAATGATATTTTCAATGTTCGGTGCTGGAAATTTAATAATTAATAGCAATGGGATTTTAGGAATAGGAATTAGTATCGTAATAGTAATTGTTGCTGCTTTAAATCTTGTTCTTGATTTTGATTTTATTTACGAAGGATCTAAAGCTGGCCTTCCGAAACACATGGAATGGTATGCAGCTTTTGGATTAATTGTAACACTGGTTTGGCTATATTTAGAGATGCTACGCTTACTTTCCAAATTTGCAGGCAGAGATTAAACCATAATTTTACATGATAAAGAGGTATTTTATCGTAAAATAAAATACCTCTTTATTATTTCATTACTAAACCTAAATCATTATTAGTGCATTTTTTTTCTACCTTTGTTTAACCGACTATTCTTAAAATAAATTATCCTATGAAAGGCGTATATAAAATTATTAAATACATGTATCCCTATTGGGGTAAGGGAGTAATGAGTATTGTTTATGCTCTGATAAGTACTGTTTTCTCCCTTTTCTCTCTTACTATGGCGATCCCATTTTTAAGCGTATTATTTGAAATGCAACCTAAAATAACCGAATTGGTAAAATGGGAATTTAGCACAAAAGCCATTGCTAATAATTTTAATTACTTTCTTAGTACAATTATTGAAAATAAAGGTCCAGAAGCTGCACTTCTCTCCGTAAGTATTATTGTAGTTGTTTTTGTTTTGCTTAAAACATTGTTTCATTATTTAAGTAATTATGTAATGGCTCCTTTGCGAACTGGAGTTATTCGTGATATCCGAGATCAATTAAATACAAAAATACTGCAATTACAACTCTCCTATTTTACTGAAGAACGAAAAGGAGACCTGATTTCGCGGATGACAAACGATGTTCAGGAAATTGAAGCATCAATCGTACGATCACTGAATAATGCAGTAAAAATGCCCTTAACCCTAATTGTTTACCTGGTTATTTTATTCATTATGAGCCCAGTTCTTACGCTAATGGTACTTGGATTAATACCTGTTACTGGTTACATGATTGGACGAATCGGTAAATCTCTTCGTCGTAAATCAATAAAAGGTCAAGCAAAACTGGGATTAATTTTATCATATATTGAAGAAACACTTTTTGGATTACGAATAATCAAAGCATTTAATTCGGAAAAGAAGATTGACGATCGATTTAGAAAAGAAAACGATGCATATTCAAAATTAATGATTCGAATATGGCGTAAAAAAGAACTCGCCGGTCCTTTTAGTGAGCTTATGGCAACCATAGTGATCGTCTTAGTTATGTGGTACGGAGGTAGTATGGTGTTAAATGAAACCCCAATTATGAGTCCTCCTGCTTTTATTACTTACCTGATTATATTCTCACAAATTATTCAACCAGCAAAAGAAATCTCAACGGTTTACTATAATCTTCAACGCGGACTTGCATCTGTTGATAGAGTAAATGCAATTCTTGATGCTGAAGTAACTATTAATATAAAGGAAGATGCTAAAAGAGTTAATTCGTTTAAGAATGCTATTGAATATAAAGATGTTAACTTTAAGTATATAGATGATTATGTGCTTAAAAATGTAAATCTGAAAATTGAGAAAGGTAAAACCATCGCACTTGTTGGGCAATCGGGTAGCGGAAAATCGACCATGGTAGATTTGTTGCCACGGTTTTATGATCTCGTTGAAGGAGGCATTTACATCGATGGTGAAAATATTAAAGACCTAAATATGATTGACCTTCGAAACCTTATGGGTATTGTACATCAGGAATCAATTTTATTTAACGACACTATTTTTAATAATATAGCCTTTGGCAAAGAATCGGCCACGGAAGAAGAAATAATTGCAGCTGCGAAAGTGGCAAATGCTCATGAATTTATTTTGCAAACCGAAAACGGATATCAAACAAATATCGGAGACAGAGGCTCAAAACTATCAGGGGGCCAGCGTCAGAGAATAAGTATTGCACGTGCTGTTTTAAAAAACCCACCAATCCTTATCTTGGATGAAGCAACTTCATCACTCGATACTGAATCGGAAAAGCTGGTTCAGGATGCAATTTTTAACCTGATGAAAAACCGTACGTCAATCGTTATTGCTCACAGACTATCAACAGTTAGAGATGCAGATGAAATTTGTGTAATTAATGAAGGAGAAATTGTAGAAAGAGGTAAACATGACACCTTACTGGCACAAAATGGGATCTATAAAAAACTCCATGATTTACAGATGTTTGCATAAATTTTTAATCTGTTTAACGTTTTTTTGAATCTTTTTAAACTTTTTTTCGTATTGCCTTTTATAATCAAAATTTATATTTGAATTATAAGGCTGATATGAAAATTAAATTACCGGCATTGTTTGTTGTTGTTTTGTTCTTATTGGTTATTGCCGGTAATAATGCTGTTTATTCGCAAATTTTAAATGCCGATTCACTCGAAAATGTCTTAAAAAACTCTTCAGAAAAAGACCAAATCTTAATCTTAAAGAAACTCACCGAGTATTATATCGATAACACCCCCGAAAAAGCTATAAAATCAGCAAATAAATTATTGATTATTGCCGAAAAAAATGATAGTACAAACATTGTCGATTATTGCTACCAGATTTTGGGACAGGCGTTTTATTTGCAGGATAACTATAAAAAAGCACTGGATTATTTTGGCAAATACATGGAAAGTCAGATCAAGAAAAATGACGAGAAAGGACTGGCCAGGGCTTATAACAATTTAGGTATTGCCTACCGTGCTATAGAGGATTATGGAAAAGCAATAGAGTGCTACGAAAAATCACTCGACCTTAATAAGAAACTTAACGATAAAAGAGGACTAAGCAGCTCATATAATAATCTAGGTGTTTTACACGAATACTTAAACCTTTTTTCACAGGCAAATGAGTACTATAAAAAATCACTTGAGCTAGAGCTCGAACTCGATGATAAGGATGGGATTTCAACTTCTTACCTCAATTTGGGTGGTATTAATCTAAAGCTAAAAAAACATAATTTGGCTATCGATTATTGCCAGAAATGCATCGAAATTGCAGAAATAAATGGATTTAGCATTACTTTAGAATTTGCTTACGAAGTTCTTTATGAAACATATAAAGGGCTTGGCGATAATGAAAAGGCTCTTTTATATATAGAAAAGTTTTATGATCTTAAAAATAAAAGGACTAACGAGGAGATTAACACCCAGATTGCAGAACTGGAACTAAAATATAATACTAATAAACACCAGCAAGCAATAGAGCTATTGAATAAACAAAAAAAACAACGATCAATAATCATCTATTTCTTTATTGGAGCTGTTATTATTTTTATACTCGAATCAATCTTTTTATTATATGAAAACAGGCGTAGGCGCAAAAACAACCAATTGCTGCGTATACAAAACCAGGAAATACTGCAGCATAAGGAAGAAATAGAAACTCAGCGTGACGAAATAGAAGCCCAGCGTGATGAAATCCAGCGACAGATTGAGATTGCTGAATATCACAGAGAACAGGTAGTTAAACAAAACAAAGACATCACTGATAGTATTGAATATGCCAAAAATATTCAGATTGCCTTATTCCCCGACAAGTACACGCTTCAGAAAGTATTAAACAAAGGATTTTGTTTATTTAAACCAAAGGATATTGTTAGTGGTGATTTCTATTGGGTTGCTCAAATCGAGAACAAATCGATTATTGTATCAGCAGATTGTACCGGACATGGTGTGCCTGGTGCATTCATGAGTATTATAGGTATTAATTTTTTAAACGAAATAGTTTTTGATGAACACATTATTAAACCAAATGAAATATTAAACCGACTTCGTAAAAAAATAGTTAAAACACTTGTAAGCTCAAATAAAATCGAAGAAGCAAAAGATGCAATCGATATCTCTCTTATCGTTATCGATCGCCAGAATATGAAGCTCGAGTATGCCGGAGCCTATAATCACTTATACTTTATTCGTGATCATATGCTTGAGGTAATTAAAGCAGATAAAATGCCTGTTGGTATTTCGGCAAAAGCCATGGAGCCATTTACGAACCACGAGCTAGATATTAAGATTGGTGATCAGTTTTACATGTTTACCGATGGTTTTGTTGATCAGTTTGGTGGACCAAACAAAAAGAAATTTAGAATTGGCAGTTTCCGCGAGTTACTCCTCGAAATACATGAAAGACCAATTGAAGAACAAAAACAAATAATTTTTGAAAATTTCATTAACTGGAAAGGAAACCAGGTTCAGGTTGATGATGTTCTACTTATCGGTATCCGAATTTAACTTTTAGCTCCCTTTTTTGTTATACTTGTTATGAAAACCGATACTCTCTATATTAAAAATATGGTTTGTCCGAGGTGCATTAAGGCTGTAAAAGAATTGATCGAAAACCTTAATTATACCCTGATTGATATTAAGCTAGGTGAAGTTATTGTAAGTGCTGATCAACTAGATTATGATGAAATAAGACAAAAGCTCAACGATTTAGGGTTTGAACTGCTCGAGGATAAAAAGCTCCAGCTAATCGAAAAAATAAAAACAGCCATAATTGATTATATTCATTATAGTGATAATCTTATTCGAAAAACAAATCTTTCGGATTACCTGGTTGAAAAAACCGGCAAAGAATACAGCTATTTAAGCACGCTCTTTTCTGGAATTGAAAATATTACTATTGAAAAATATTTAATAAAACAGAAAGTTGAAAAAATCAAAGAACTAATTGTTTATGACGAACTAAACATAAACGAAATAGCTTTAAGGCTGAACTATAGTAGCAGTGCTCACTTAAGTAGTCAGTTTAAAAATGAGACTGGGTTATCACCCTCCATGTTTAAAAAGCTGCAAAACAGAGATCGTAAAAGCCTCACAGACATTTAAATCCATCTACCATAAAATTTTATAATATTTTTTTATAATTATGTAAAAATTTTCTCTATTCTGATTGTATATTTGTATAATTCTAAAGCGATTTAGAACCCCACAGGTGCTCCGGAAGTAAGGGTTAATAACAAGGTAATTTTTCTCATAATCATTTTCTTGAAAACTTTCGGGGCCCTTTTTTAAAAATCTTAAAAAACATGAAAGTAATTAAGTTTAAAACCAGCTTAAAATGCGGTGGTTGTGTTAATGCAATTCGGCCTTATTTAAACAAAATAAGCGCCATAACTTCGTGGGAAGTTGATCTTTCAAGTCCGGAAAGAACACTAATCGTGCAAACAGAATTGGATTCCTTGACCAGTCTGGAAGATGAAATTAATACAGCTTTTAAATCGGCCGGTTATAAATCGGAACTCATTTAACAGAAGTGTATTGGATAAATGATAATAAAAGAAACATATAGAGTCGAAGGAATGAGCTGTGCCTCATGTGCAATGAGTGTAGAAACCATGCTCTCATCCATTAATGGTATAAAAACAGTATCGGTTAATTATGCCAATAAGCTAGCTTTGGTAGAATACGACAATTCCCAAACTTCTGAATCTGAGCTTAAAAATGCGATTTCACAAATTGGATATTCATTGGTTTTAGATCAGGAAGAAAACTATTTACAGAATGAGGAAAACGAATTACGTAAATTGCAAAAAGCCAAACTAAAAGCTTATTTATCAATTTTACTTACTATACCGGTTTTTACCATTGGCATGTTTTTTCATCATATGCCTTTTGGCAATTGGATAATGCTTTTATTCTCAATCCCTGTTGTTGTTTGGTTTGGCAGAGATTTTTTTATAATAGCTTACAAACAAACCATGCATCGCTCATCGAACATGGATACACTTGTGGCTTTGGGAACAGGTTCTGCTTTTCTTATAAGTTTGTTTAATACCTTTTTCCCTTCCTTTTTAATTTCCCGAGGACTTGAGCCTCATGTATATTACGAAGCGGCCACTGTTATTATTTCACTTATCCTGTTGGGTAGATTTTTTGAAGAAAAAGCAAAATCGAAAACCTCACAATCCATTAAAAAATTATTGGGTTTAAAAGTAAAATCGGCCATAGTAATTAGGAATGGATCTGAGTTAACTATTCCTATTGATGAGGTTATAGTAGGTGATTTGGTGATTATAAGACCTGGAGAAAAAATCCCCGTTGATGGCAGAATTATCAAAGGATATTCGATGGTTGATGAAAGTATGATTACTGGAGAGCCAATACCTGTCGAAAAAACAGTTGGAGCAACACTTATAGGATCAACAATTAATAAAACTGGAAGTTTTACGATGGTTGCAGAAAAAGTTGGTAAAGACATGGTGCTTTCACAAATCATTGAAATGGTTAAAAATGCGCAAGGCAGCAAGGCTCCTGTGCAAAAACTTGCTGATAAAATTGCTGCTGTATTTGTTCCAATAGTAATCTCCATAGCTATTTTAAGTGCATTAGTATGGTTCTTTTTTGGCCCTGAGCCATCATCAACTCATGCATTTGTTGTTCTAATCACGGTTTTAATAATTGCTTGTCCCTGTGCTTTAGGTTTAGCAACACCTACTGCGTTAATTGTTGGTATTGGAAAAGGAGCCGAGAATGGTATATTAATTAAAAATGCTGAAAGTCTTGAAAAAGCCAACAACCTCGATGTTGTTGTTCTTGATAAAACAGGTACAATTACTCAGGGACAACCAACTGTACAAGAAATAATCTGGTTAAAAAGCAACCTAAAACAAGAAGAAATCATTGCAGAAATAGTTGCGATTGAGAAAAAATCTGAACATCCTCTTGCCGAATCAATTGTTAACCATTTTGAGAAAGATAAACATCCACTGTCTTTGGACAAATTTGAAAGTTTAACCGGTCGTGGGATTTCGGCTTCGGTTAACAAGAATTCATATTTAATTGGTAATTACAGGTTAATAAAGGAATCAGGAATAACCATTGAAAAAGAACAAAGCTACTTTAATCAATATGGGTTTACTGCCCAAACACACATTTTTGTAGCACGAAATAATGAATTAATAGCATTAATCATTATTGCCGATAAGATAAAAGCGAACTCACAGAAAGCTATTCGTTTATTACAAAAGATGAAAATAAAGGTGCACATGCTTACTGGCGATAATGAAGCTACTGCCAGATCAATAGCAATGGAAGCTGGAGTTGATTTTTACAAGGCTGAGTTATTACCTGCAGACAAACTTAACTATATTAAAAATTTGCAAGAACAAGGATTAAAAGTCGCAATGGTGGGCGATGGAATTAACGACACTCCTGCCCTTGCACAAGCCAATATTGGAATGGCCATGGGCAATGGAACTGACATTGCGATTGAAAGTGCCGATATTACCCTGGTTAAAGGCGATCTTGAAAAAATTGTTGCCGCAATAAAACTCTCAGCACTTACCTTGCAAACCATAAAACAAAACCTTTTCTGGGCATTTATTTACAATGTAATTATGATTCCTGTCGCTGCAGGCATCTTATTTCCTGTCAATGGGTTTTTACTCAACCCTATGATTGCAGGTGGAGCGATGGCATTTAGTTCGGTGTCGGTAGTGCTAAATAGTTTAAGATTGAAAAGAAGAAAAATCTAGAACTACTAGCCTAATTAAAGTATATTAAAAGAATCTGTTTGTTTTGCAATAAAAAACTGAGTTGCTACTCTCTAATATATACAATCTGAAAGACCCTAAGCTATGTTTTTAGCTTCGTAGAAGCGAAATCTTTGTATCATATTAAATTAAAGAAGAAAGCGCACCAACCACAAAACCCATTAAAACACATACCTAATAAATGGTGCGCAATACAATTAAATATTAAATACAAATCATAAAATAATCTTTCATACCCTTGCGTGTCCTAACCAGACTATCACCTTTTACAACATTTTTACTGACACGCTTTTTATTTGTTAATCGAATGCTACAAAGATTCAATCGTTACGCAATTTGTAAAACAATTTCAATATTATTTGAAGAGAAAAATAAATAATTGATAATAATAAAAATAAATCAGTCATTAACACCGAGATAAACATAATTAACTCCAAACCCCAGATATTTTTGTATTACAATTTTTACATTTACCGTTTACAAGATTCTTTTGTAAAATCTGAAATCCCTTTCGTTCTACAACAATATTTTTACATTTAGGGCAAATTGTATTTTGCGCATCGGAACCGGGAACATTGCCGACATAAACATATTTTAA
>JAVEZW010000084.1:0-13549 GCA_034002805.1 Bacteroidales bacterium
TATCGATAAGATTCGAAATTATCTGCTGAAACCTCAGCGGGTCAGTTCTAATAATAACATCCTGTGTAAGAGCTGTTTCGTTTAAAATCAACTCAATATTCTCGCGTCCTTTGAGCTTTTTAATCTCTTTATACGATTGCAAAAGATCTTTTAAAATCCTGTTAATGGGAGCATCTTTAATGATGATCTTCAGCTGTCCGGCCTCAATCTTCGAAATATCAATAATATCATCAATTAAATGCAACAGGTTGTTGCCGCTATTATGAATTAGCTTGGTGTAATTTATCCGTTCTTCCGGAGTTAACGATGAATCGGGCAATGTAAGTAATTCGGCGAATCCAAGTATAGCGTTCATTGGTGTTCTAATCTCGTGCGACATGTTAGCCAGAAAGGCCGATTTTAACCGATCACTTTCTTCGGCTTTTTCTTTTGCCTGCAAAAGGTCTTTTTCTGTGTCGCTGCGTGCCTGATCCCTTAATACAAGCTGCCTGAGCATGTTGTTAAAATTATCATATAAAATACCAATCTCGTCATTGCTGTTCTTTAGTATTTGCACAGTATAATTTCCTTCAGCTGATATTTTGCGGGTAAGCTCCGAGAGTTCTAAAATAGGCTGTGAAATAGGTTTTTGCAATCGATTGGCCAGAAGATACGCGAAAATAGCAGCACCCACGAAGATAAGAATCATGATAATGATGTAGTTCTTGATTTTTGTCATTAAATAACTGGTGCTGGCAATAATGCTTATAGTTCCGTAGTTGGTATTTTTAAAAGTTATGGGATGCATTACTCGAAGGTGATTTCCTTCAAAGAAATATTTCGATTCGTTACTTACGTCAATATCGAGTAATGGTGGAATAAAGTCGTCCTTGTTTTTTTTATACGAGGCAAACAAGATATCATTTCGGTCGTAAACAGCACCAGACTCAATATAAGGTAGTGTTTCAAGCTTCGAAAGGATGCTTTCAACTCCTGCATTATCATCAAAGGTTAATGGCGCAATACAATACTCTCCAATAAGCCGGGTATTCATTAATGAGTTATTAAGCAAATCGTTTTTAAAAGATGCAATATTGTTTATGCTAATAATTGATACTCCAATAACCAGCGTGGTGATACTTACAAGTAAAATAATACTTATAAGCTTTGTTTTTATTGATATGTTTTTAAATAAACTCATTGTTTTTCTGATACAGGATCAATTATTCGGGCTGTGCTTAATAAGTAATAACTCATTTTTAGTGGCGATTTAAGTAACGCAGACTCATTAATCTCAAATCGCAGCTTATTGTTTTCTTCAAAAAAATTAATAATAACCCCTTTTTTGGCCATTCCCTCTGTTTCAGAAATCGTTAATATAGGCAATCCGTTTGTTATTGATAAAATCTTTTGTAATTCTTTCTTCTCGCTGTCGGCAATAAACAGGATATGGCAGTCTTTAATATCCTTGAGCTCAGTTATTTCGTTAATAATAACTCTTTTATTGTAAATTTCCTGCTGCGAATAAACCATCTGCAAGCTCTGGGTTAGTTTTGTAGTGCCAAAAACCGCGATAATAAATGGCTGATCGAGCTGCTCAATTTTACATTCCTTGGGCCAGGTTATAAATCGAGAAAATTTTTCGAGATAAACAGCTTTTAGAGTATTTACATCGGCTTGAGAAAATGCGCTGACAGAAAGTGTAAAACAACAAACCAATAACAAACAGATCTTTCGAATCTGCGGCAGGGGATTTGGATTATATGTTGATTTGGGATAAATCAAGGCTTATCTTTCTAATATGGTTACTTCCTTATACTCACCATCTTCAATTTTCCAGATAACGAATTTCGAAGAAGGATCGCCATTCTGATCGAATGAAAGAGAACCGGAAGCTCCATCGTAATTAATATCTATGTCAGAGGTAAGTAACACTTTTGCTCTCGAAAATTCATTAACATTAATAACAACAGCATCTGCAGAAGAGCCGGAACCACCAGTTACCGCCCGCAAATACTGTTTTATTACCAATGGATTAATTGACTGGCTGCGCTGTGAAGCATAAGCTATCGAGTAAAGTGCATCATAGGCATGCTCAGCATAAGTTAATGGATTGAATCCGAACGAACTGTAATAATTGTTTTTAAACTCAATGTAATTGTCAGTATTTGTTATCGAACTCGAAATTCCATAAATCATTTCGATAACTTCGGGTTGTCCGTTTGTTTCAAGTTCTTTATAAAATCCTCCCTCAACTAAAAATAAATTTGGTTTTTCATTATATTGATGATAAAGGTTTGATGACCAAAGATCACGGGTTATTTTTCCAACTTCAGGCTCAAAAATAATGGTAAAGATAATCTGTGGTTCCTGGGCAAGAATCATATCAATTTGTGGGCTAAAATCGTATTTATTTATGTCAACTCCTTCGACAGGAAACGACGCAGAGGCAACAATTTCGCCATTTATGGAGTGAAATTTTGATTGGATTACGGTTTTCATTCCATTTCCAAATGTATCATCACGATATAAAATGGCTGCTCTGGTTTTCTGCAGCGAGTCAGCGGCAAACCGGGCCATCATCATGCCACTAAACTCATCCGAAGGGCAGGTACGCCATATCAGGTCCTTATCTGCGAGTGTCGAGATTGTTGGTACTGATGCCGAATAGGTTATCATCAGTATGTTTTTTTCGATACATTTTGCAGCCATGGCAATAGCTACTTCCGAACTGGTTGGACCAATAATAATCTCAACATTCTCATCAATTAATTCATCGATTATTTTTATTCCATCCTCCGATGTTCCTGCGGAGTTTTTATAAATCAGCTGAATCTCTCTTTCAACATTGTTGATGGTTAATCCACCACTGTTATTTATCTCTTCGGCGGCCAGCTTAACACCAAAAAATACGTTCTCAACTACCTCTCGGCCAGTCGTAAGATCGCCAACAACACCTATTTTTATTGGATTTTTATACTCCTTAAAATTGTAATCCTCCTGAAATTTTTCACACCCAATCACCAACAGGAATAATGAAAGGAACCAACTAATATGTAGTTTCTTAATTATCATTTGGTTATAACGTTTGTGTTAATTTTAAAATTACAGATCGCCCCATGCCGGGAATATCAAAATCTGAAAAACCAGGATAGTAGTAAGTTTGATTAAAAAGATTTTCAATTTTTAAGCTAATTATCGATTCTTTATTAGTAAACAGCCTGATGTCGGTACTCTGAATATTTAAGTCCATGATAAAGTAAGGATCTAAACTATAGCTGTTTATAGCATAATTTATCGGATCGTACACATAACTATTTTGTTCACTTGCTTTTCGTGAGCTTATAAATTTACCATCGAGATGAACCAACAGGTGCAGTTTAGGAATCTTGTAAGTTTCGCCTGCTTTAATCATATGCTGCGGATAAATATTTGTTTTAACCCGAATATCTCCAAGCATTGGATTATATCTCTCGTTTAAGCTTTTTTGGTAACTATAATTCAGATAACTGGTCGAATTGTTGAACACAACATTTAACTCCGATTCAATTCCTGCGCTATAAACTTTCGAAATGTTGGCAGCGGTAATATTTGATGTTTCCCCAAAAGGCAAAAGGTATTCGATCTTGTCATCAATGGTTGTATAGAAAACGGTAGATGTGAAACTAAAATGATCTGTTAACCGCCCAATTAAAGCCCATTCAAGTGTTTTGGCTTTTTCTGGTTTAAGTTCCGGATTTCCGATGATATCGCCTGAAAACATGGCATTGGTATAAAGCTGTGCCGATGATGGAGCATTAAATGATGTTCCGTACATTAGTTTTGTGCTAAAACTTTTTGTAAAAGGATAAACTGCTGCCAACCTGTAAGTTAATACGTCTTCGTATATGCTATGAAAATCAAATCGATAACCAGCAGTAATTGTTAGGTTTTTTAAAAAATTCAGATTAAAGAAGGAACTTGGATTTAGGATTAGCTGCAAAAATACGCCCAGATTATTGAAACTGTTAGGACCATCAGAACCTCCCGGATTGAGGATTTTATCACTGGTTTCAGTAATGGTATAGTATTTTTGATATTCGTGCATATCGGCAGTGTAATCAACTCCGAGTGTTACATTATTATTTTCGTTGAATATATATAACAGATCGCCATTCAAATCTATACTGGAAGTCTTTAACTCTCGCAGGATCCACGTTGAATGATCACCGTCAGTGTCGAGTATTTCATTGTTTGAAGGACTGCTTTGAGAATAAGCAACAGCCATATTTAACTGAAAGTCTGAGAATAAGTCTTTGGCATACCTTAAGCGGCCATATGAATTTTTGAGGCTTATCCTGTTATGATGGGTAAGTGTTCCCCAGTCGGCAAACTCATGCTTATGGTTTATATTCTGATGACTGACATCAAGACTAAAATCTCCAATTCTATCTGATTGGTATCGCAGTTTTGCAAATACACTAAATGGAAGTATTTCGTTTTGCTCGGTAACATCATTCTCACTATAAATATCAGATTCAGGAATATTCATTGGCGCTAATCCCGAAAAATCGAATTGTGCAAAAGAACTCGATAAAACAAAATCAATGTTGTTCTGTTGTCCGCCAAGTACGGTGCTTATTCCATATGCAGGCTTTTGATGGTAAAAACCACCAAAATGGGTTACAGAATTGTCTTGTAAGGCTGATCCTGATTTGGTTATGATGTTGATAACCCCCAGAAAGGCATTTTTACCATATATTGCCGAGTTTGGACCACGGACAATTTCAATCTTTTCAACCACTTCAATCGGAATAAGCGATAAATCAAGGTAATTATCTGAACTTGAACGAAAAGCAACACTCTGGCCATCAATCATTACTTTTGCTAACCTCGACCAACTGCGCATTCCGCCATTTATACCTCGAATACCTAAATTTGGTTGAAAATAATCGGTTATCACATCGAACCCCACAGTGCTGTTTAAGGCTTCGGCAATACTTAAGTAACCACTTTCTCTTATCTGACGAGCTGTAATAACGGTAACAACCGAAGGCGCTTCTGTAATACTTTGCTTCTGCTTAACCGAAGATTCAATTTCAATATTCATTAAATCATCCAAAGACAGGCTAAAGAGCATTTGCGTATTAATTGTATCTACTTCTTGAGTGTATCCTTTAGAATTAAAGATGGTAAACCATAAAATTCCTAAAAAAATTATAATAGTTATTTTTCGAATCAATACCATTCCAATCCTTTTTATATTTAGTGATGTAGGATTATTAATGAAACTCAATCTAATACATTAGTACTTTATACGTAATCCTTCGGTACAGTTACAGCAAATAGCAGTTTTTTTTCGATCAGCTAATATATTTTTTCTGAAATTATTGAATGCTAACGATTTCCATACATCAAAAATATTATTGATTTTCATATTTCCTAATGAATAGTTTGCGTCTTTATCGAAACAGCAAGGGATTATGGTTCCATCCCAGGTTATAACTATTGTTTCCCAAATTCTGAAACAACGATTTTTTTGATTGCTTTTTAGTTTAAGTTTGTTGTTTTTTATTGTGTACCGACTGAATTTGTTGATGCTAGGGATTGAATTGATACTCTCAGGGTTAGTTATCTGAGCCGACTTTAATTCAACTTTATTAACACCCAGATTTTTACCTAGTTCTTTGATTTTATTTAGTTGATGTTCGTTATGATTAAAAACGATAAACTGTAAAACTATTTCAGGGTATTTAACTTGTTTTTTAGCCTTTATTGATGAGAGGATTTTAATTCCATCTATAACCGAATTAAAAGATCCTCCTTTTCGATATTTTTCATAGGTTTCCTGATCAGTACCATCTAACGATACAATAAGTCGCTTTAACCCGGAGTCAATAATTTCTAATGCAGTATCATAATTAAGAAAATGGCCATTCGTTGAGAGCGAGGTAAGGATATTGTTTTTATCGGCAAGTTGAATCATTTTTAATAACTCCTTGTTTAAGAACGGTTCACCTTGCAAACTCAGGTTAACATAGACAGCATAATTCTTAATCTGATCTATAATATCCTCAAAATCCGAATAAGACATTACCCCCTGTTTTCTTTTTAAAGACTTATTTCCTGTTGGACATTCCGGACATTTTAAATTGCATATTGCAGAGGTTTCAATCGAAACAGCATATGGATAGCCAAAAACAATCACTTTTTTTGTGATTAGCGACAACAAATAACTAATCCAAACTAAAATAATATTTAGAAGTTTTCTAATACTGAGATAAGTAAAAATCATTAAGCGATTTATAAGAAAAGGCCGATTTTTATCGGCCTGTATTAGTTAATTAGATTCAAGTATCTGAAACAACTCATCCAGTTTGGGTGTAAGAATTATTTCAGTTCTTCTGTTTTTCTTTCTTGCATCTGGTGCTATTGATGCTTCAACAGGCGAGTACTTGCTGCGTCCCGATGCGATAATTCGGTTCCCTTCAATAGTTGTTCCATCCATTAGAATTCTTACAATTGCTGTTGCCCGCTTAACACTTAAATCCCAGTTGTCTTTTATCGATTCGCTTGCAATATAAGGTACATCGTCGGTATGACCTTCGACCATTATATTGATATCCGGATTTTTTTCAAGTACTTCGGCCAGCTTTTTTATAGCCGAAACTCCTTTCGGATCAACAACTGTGCTTCCTGATTTAAACAACAACTGTTCTTCGAGCGAGACATAAACCTTACCATTTCTGGTTTCAACTGCCAATCCCATATTTGTAAATCCTAACAAAGCTTTCGAAACTTTGTCTTTTAAAGCAGTAACAACTGAATCTTTTCTGCTTAATATCGATTCCAGCTCAACCAGTCGTGTATTTTGTGCTTCGATATCTTTTTTTAATTTATCCAGATTGCTTCTCTCTGCCCGTAAATTATCTTCCAGTTTTCTTAACTTATCTTCCTTGGCTTGCAATCCTTCCTGCGTAGTTTGAAGTTCTTTAAGCAATTTACGCGTTTCATCTACATTGCCTTTTACTAATGTTTCCTGCGATTGCTGAAGATCGGTATATGATTTATTTAGTCGATCGTATTTCATTTCAAAAGTTCTGAGCTTAGTTTCTTTTTCCAGGCTATCTTTTTGTAATTCAGAGAGTTGGTTTTGCATAAGGCTAACTTTCGATTTTAGCTCGGTATTTTCAATAGTTACCACTCTGTTTTCTTCTTTTAAAATATCACGTTCCTGATCACATTTATCGCTTTTCTCCTGAAGATCTTCAAACTTTTTTGCTGTTACGCATCCCGAAACAAGAACTCCAATAAATAGTATAAAGGCCAGAGATTTGATTTTTGAACTCATATTAACTATTTTAGATTTTATTTGTTAAATATAAGAAATTTTGCAAAGATCAAAGATATAAAATAACTAACTGCTTTTTATCGTTAACTGCTTGTAAAAATTATTAATATCTTTGTACCAATTAAAAATTACAAATGCCGGGCGAGTTATTAAAAAATATTATTATTCCGGATGATTTAAAAAAGCTGGATATATCACAACTTCCTCAGTTGAGTCAGGAGTTGAGGCAGTATATTATTGATATCGTTTCATCTAATCCGGGTCATTTTGGTGCCAGTCTTGGTGTTGTTGAGCTTACTGTTGCTCTGCATTATGTGTTTAACACTCCTTACGATCGCATTATCTGGGATGTTGGGCATCAGGCTTATGGCCACAAAATAATTACTGGTCGTCGCGATGTGTTTCATACCAACCGAAAATACAACGGGATAAGTGGTTTTCCTAAAATCTCTGAAAGCCAATATGATGCTTTTGGAGTTGGACATTCATCAACATCAATATCTGCAGCCTTAGGAATGGCAACTGCAGCTGCTTTTAAGAAAGAAACAGATCGTAAAATTGTTGCTGTTATTGGCGATGGATCAATGACTGCAGGACTTGCTTTCGAAGGTCTTAATAATGCCGGATCACAAAAAACCAACTTGCTCGTTATTCTTAACGACAATAACATGGCTATTGATCCCAATGTGGGAGCTTTAAAAGAATACTTACTCGATATTACTACTTCAAAGACCTATAATAAAATTAAAAACGATGTTTGGCATCTGTTGGGACATTTAAATAAACTAGGCCAGAATTATCAAAAGCTTGCTCAACAGATCGAAAATTCTGTTAAATCTTTTTTGCTTCATCAAAGCAATCTCTTCGAATCGCTAAATTTTAGGTATTTTGGACCAGTTGATGGGCACGATGTTGTTTATCTTACCAGTATTCTGAACGATTTAAAAGATATTCCCGGACCCAAATTGCTTCATGTAATCACACAAAAAGGGAAAGGGTTTAAACATGCCGAAAAAGAACAAACCATATGGCATGCTCCTGGTCTTTTCGACAAAAATACGGGAGAGATTCTTTCAATAAATCCCGAAAAACCTTGTTCCCCAAGATATCAGGATGTTTTTGGTTTAACCTTAGTCGATCTGGCCAAACAAAACGATAAAATTGTGGGTATTACTCCTGCAATGCCTACAGGATGTTCGCTAACCTATATGATGAAAGAAATGCCCGAAAGAGCTTTTGATGTTGGTATTGCCGAACAACATGCCGTTACCTTTGCTGCTGGTCTTGCTGTTGAAGGAATGATTCCGTTTTGTAATATCTACTCATCATTTATGCAACGAGCCTACGATCAGGTTATCCATGATGTAGCCCTGCAAAACTTGAACGTTGTTTTTTGCCTCGATCGTGGCGGTCTTGTGGGCGAAGATGGTGCTACTCATCACGGAGTGTTTGATCTGGCTTATATGCGATGTATTCCAAATATGATCATTGCTTCTCCGATCAATGAGGAAGAACTGCGAAATTTAATGTACACTGCACAGTTAAAAGCACATGGCCCGTTTACTATTCGCTATCCTCGAGGTCGCGGAGTATTGACAGATTGGATGAAGCCATTTAAAGAGATTGAGATTGGCAAAGGTCAGCAAATGCGCAAAGGAACTGATATTGCAATTCTTTCAATTGGTCATGTGGGTAATTTTGTTATGGAAGCATCCGATAAACTGGCTAAAAAACACATCGATGTTGCTCATTACGACATGCGGTTTGTTAAACCTATTGATACTGATATATTACACGAGGTTGGACGAAAATTTAAAACCATTATTACTGTCGAAGATGGAACAGTCGTTGGTGGATTTGGAAGTGCTGTTTTGGAATTTATGAACCAGTATGGATATCATTCAAAAATAAAAATGATGGGTGTCCCGGATCGATTTATTGAGCAGGGTACTCCGCAGGAACTCTATACCGAATGTGGCTTTGATGCTGATTCGATTGTGGAAGAAGCAGTACGATTATTACAAAACAATTTACTTTCGAATACGGCCTAATAAAATTTATTTTCAATCCTTTTCAAATTAATTTTGTGTAATTCGAAACATTATCTATTTTTGCACCGCAAAGGTTCATTGTTTATTATGCCTGGATGGCGGAATTGGTAGACGCGCTGGTCTCAAACACCAGTGAACGCAAGTTCGTGTCGGTTCGATCCCGACTCCAGGTACTCTAATAACAGAACCCTCTCAATGAGGGTTTTTTTGTATATCCTAATTCTATGGCTATGTCAAAACCCAATTCGCTCCATCCTTACAAAGAAAAACAAGCTGAATATGACAAGCGTTACCTCGAAATGGCTAAAATATGGGCCAAAAACTCGTATTGTATTCGCCGACAGGTTGGCGCTCTTATTGTTAAGGACAAAATGATAATCTCTGATGGATATAATGGTACTCCATCGGGGTTTGAAAATGTATGTGAAGACGAAAACAATACCACCAAACCATACGTTTTACATGCCGAGGCAAACGCAATTACAAAAGTAGCCAAATCGAACAATAGCTCCGAAAATGCCACGTTATATGTAACCACGTCTCCCTGCATGGAATGTTCTAAGCTGATTATTCAATCAGGCATTAAACGAGTGGTTTTTTGCGATAAATATCATAACACAGAAGGATTAGACCTACTCGAAAGAGCGAAAATAGAAATTGTGCATTTAGAAATAACTAATTAATCGATGACTGAAAAAAAATTAAACAAAATATACCTACCACTGCTTTTTGCTGTGATTCTGGCTGCAGGGATTTTTCTGGGCAGTAAACTAGGAAAAAATCCTCGCTATAATTATTCATTTCTGAATTATAAAGAGGATAATATTTCTGGTGTTATCAGTTACATCGAATCAAAGTATGTTGATACTGTAGACAGAAAGATGCTTGAAGAGTCGGCAATACCAGCGATGCTAGAAAAACTCGATCCTCATTCTGTATATATCCCTGCCAGCGAAATGAAAAATGTTACTGAAGATATGCAGGGAAACTTCGAAGGTATTGGAGTAGTTTTTAACCTGTTAACCGATACAGCGATTATAATTGATGTTATTTCTGGTGGTCCTTCAGATAAAGTAGGTATTTTGCCCGGTGATCGAATAATTATGGTTAACGATTCGCTAATTGCTGGTAAAAAACTTGAAAGTGATCAGGTGGTAAGCATGCTAAAGGGAATGAGAGGTACAAAAGTAAATGTGTCTATTCAGCGCAAAGGAATTAGTGAATTAATAGATTTTGAAATTACCCGCGATAAAATACCTTTATATAGCGTTGATGTAGCTTATATGGTAAATAATGAAACCGGATATATTAAAATAAATCGATTTGCACAAACAACATTTGATGAGTTTTTGGATGCAATAACAAAGCTTAAACGACAAAATCTTAAAAAGCTTATTGTTGACCTTCGTGGAAATACCGGAGGATATATTAATGCTGCAGCCAATATTGCCGATCAGTTTCTCGAAGATGGTAAGTTAATTGTTTATACACAAGGAAAAGCTAGTCCACGAAGTGATATTTATGCCACAACAAGAGGTGTTTGCCACGATATCGAACTGGTTATTCTTCAGGATGAATGGTCTGCATCGGCAAGTGAGATTGTTGCCGGAGCTATTCAGGATAACGACAGAGGTAAAATAATCGGTCGCCGATCGTTTGGAAAAGGATTGGTTCAGGAAGAATATCCATTATCAGATGGTTCGGTTATTCGGTTAACCATTGCCCGGTATTATACTCCAACCGGACGAAGTATTCAAAAACCATACTCCAATGACCGCGAAGAATATTTTAACGATCTGAATAATCGTTTTGAGCATGGCGAATTTGAGCGGGCAGATAGTATTCATTTCTCCGATTCACTTAAGTTTACTACTCCTGGAGGCAATACCGTTTATGGAGGAGGCGGAATTATGCCTGATATTTTTGTTCCGATCGATACAAATGGATTTACAAAATATTATGCTTTGGTAGTTAACAAACAGCTTACCTACGACTTTGCTTTTGATTATGCCGATAAAAACAGAGACGAACTGAAAAAACACGAAACAGCTGCAGATCTTAATAGTTATCTTGAGTCGCAACATATTTTTGATCAGTTTGTTAAGTTTGCCGAGAAAAAAGGCGTACCTGCAAATACAAAAGGACTGGATATATCGAAAAAAATAATTAATACACAAATAAAAGCATACATTGCCCGAAATGTAATTGATAATGAGGGGTTTTATCCTATAATTATGGAAATCGATAATACCTTTTTGGAAGCCCTAAATTATTTAAATAAGAATTAAACCTTTTAAATTTTAGCTTGTCAAAATATTGAATTTTGGATTAACTAATGGTTTAATTCATTATTTTGGGTTTTTAGGTTAGTTAAGGCACTCTGGGGAGGGTGCCTTTCTTTTTACACAAAAATTAAAGGCCTAAATATCAGATATTAACAAATAATAAATTAAAAATATACATATTTATATTATTGCGTTGTAATAAATAATTAATTCTTGTGTCATATGGTTAAATAAAAAATTATTCACAAAAAATTTAAAACTATGAAAACACAAAAAATTAGTATTACAATGATTTCACTAGCGCTGCTAATGTTTATCAGTTCAGATATGTTTGCACAAAGAGGCAATCGTAATAACAACTTCGATCGTGAACCAGGAACATATTGTTCAAACATTCCTGATTTAACGCCAGAACAGGAAACTAAAATTGAAGCACTTCGTGTTGATCATTTGAAAAAAAGGACAGATTACAGAAATCAAATGAATGAATTGCGTGCTAAAAAGCAAACCTTAATGACCACTGATAAGTCTGATTTAAATGCTATTAATGGTATTATTGATCAGATGACTGGTTTGCAAAACAAAATGATGAAGGAAAAAGCAAAACACAATCAGGATATCAGAAGTCTTTTAACCGATTCGCAAAAAATATATTTTGATAACCACTCAGCAATGGGTAAAGGAAACAGATCAAATGGATGTATGCATAGCGAAATGGGCCAGGGAAATGGCAGAGGAATGAATAAGGGTAATAGATAAATATGTTTTAGGGTTATTGGTAAAAACGAAGAGGCTGTATTAAAAGCCTCTTTTTTTTGCATACACACTTCGACGAGCTCAGTGTGACATATTGATTGTTAGGTTGTTGTCATTTTGTCCCGAAAGCTTTCGGGAGTCGAAAAATAGACAACAATCTTGCTTTTGAGACAGCCTCTTTTTTTATAAATATTCCGAAATATCGTTTGCAATCTTTAATATCTTAAACATTTGGCCATCTTCATTGTAAATAGGAGTATATGATTCCATCAACAGATAGCTTTTTCCTTTGATTGAAATTTTTGTTTTTTCTTTCTTCACGGCTCCGGCTAATAGATCTTTCCAGAATTTATCGTAGTTCTTTTTTTGTTCCGGAGTAAATTCGATATGCTCAGAATGATGTTTTCCTATAATTTCATCCTGCGAAATACCAAACAAATTTAGAAATGCTTTATTGGCTGTTAAAACATTGCCGTTAAGGTCGTATTCTATCACAAAACTAGTAGAATGAAGGGCGTTAATAAACCCTTCCATCTCGCTGGTTTTTCGGGCTGCTTCTTCTTGTGTGGCTTTCAACTCTTCCATGTTTTGACGCATTTCCTCTTCCTGAGAAGAAAGAATTTCGGATTGTTGTTGCGATTGTTTTAACAGTTTTGCTGTTTGTTCGTTTACCCGAACCGACATGAGTGATGAGGCAATATTTTGACCTATTTTTTCAACAAACTCAATTTCGTGAGGAGCAATCTCGTTAAACGAAGCAATCTCAATTAATCCTAAAACCCTTTCCTCAATTTTTAAAGGAACAATCAATAAGCATTTTGGATTTGCTCCTCCTAATCCTGAAGTTATTTGGATATAATTCTGTGGCAGATTAGTTAAATAAATAGTAGATTTTTCCTGAGCACATGTTCCTGCTAGTCCTTCGCCCAGTCGCACTTGCTTTTGCTTATATTTTTTACGATTATATGCATAGGAGGCAAGCAGCTCAAAATAAACATCATCAGGGCTTTCTTCATTAATAATAAATAAACCGCCCTGATTTGCCCTTAAATAATTGATAAGATTCTGAATGATAGCATAAGACAATTCTTTAATATTATCGTGATTTTGTCTCAGTACATCACCAAACAAAGCTAATCCTTCGTTAA
>JAVEZW010000085.1:0-13429 GCA_034002805.1 Bacteroidales bacterium
AGTAAACGGGACCTATAAATTCGAGAGCAAACTAAAAAGTGGATTTAAAGCCATATTCAGCATAAATACCGGACGCAGACATGACAAAGCATAATGTAATTTTAGTTGATGATCATTCGCTATTCCGTAATGGATTAAAACTACTACTCAATAGCTCAGGCAAAGCAAATGTGGTTGCTGAAGCATCAAACGGAGAAGAGTTTTTAGAAATGATTAAGAAATTTCCTGAAGCCATCGTTTTTATGGATATAGAAATGCCCGTTAAGGATGGAATTGATGCAACAAACGAAGCATTAGCCATTTATCCGGATCTAAAAATTATCGCACTAACCATGTTTGGAGAGCACGAATATTATTTAAAAATGATCGAAGCAGGCGTTAAAGGATTTCTGCTTAAAAACTCAGAAATGGACGAAGTACTTGACTCAATAGAAACAGTTGCCAAAGGAGATAGCTGTTTTTCAAAAGAGTTGCTTTTATCATTAGTGAAAAATATTCATACACGTGAACAAAAGCATACAGACTCAAAACTTTCGGACCGCGAAATTGAAATATTAAGTCTGATAAGCAAAGGCCTTTCGAATCAGGAAATATCTGAAAAGCTATTTATCAGTAAAAGAACTGTCGATAAGCACAGATCAAATATTATCGAAAAAACAGGTTCTAAAAATACCGCCAGCCTTGTAATGTATGCAATAAAAAATGGAATAATCGAAATCTAACAACCCAATTAAATAAACATCAATGAAAGGTATTTATACCATTGCACTGCTAATAATGTCGAATGTTTTTATGACATTAGCATGGTACGGTCATCTTAAGTTCAAAGAAATGAAATGGTTTGCTGCGTTGCCTCTTGTTGCTGTAATATTAATAAGCTGGGGTATTGCACTTTTTGAGTATTTCTTTCAGGTTCCGGCCAACAGAATTGGATTTAGAGAGAACGGAGGCCCTTTTTCGCTTGTGGAGCTTAAAGTTATTCAGGAAGTAATTACCCTGTTAGTTTTTACCATTTTTTCGGTTGTAGCTTTTAAAAACGAAACGCTAAAAGTTAACCATATCATTGGATTTGTTTTTCTGATATTAGCCGTTTACTTTATTTTTAAGAAATAACTGTAGTTTACCTATTTAGACATTAATGAATTTTAATTAATTTTACCCATTCGTTCATCTGAGAATTTAAAAATGAAAAAAGTTATTGCAGGGCTTACCATTCTGTTTATTTCTATAGCAAGTTATTCAATAAATCATGTACAGGCTGATAGTTTAATAAATACACTAAGCTCGACACCCGATTCACTTAAAGCTGGTGTTTTAAATGAGATTAGCTGGGAACTTCGAAATTCAGCTCCACACAAATCTATCGAATATAGTTTACAGGCAATTGAGCTGGCAACAAAATTCAACGACCATGAAAACCTTGTTAAAGCATATAGTTTTGTAGGTGTAGCTTACCGAATTCTCGGAAATTATTCCGAATCAACAGATTATTACTACAAAGGACTTGAGCTGGCAAAAAAATATAATGTAACTGAACAAGAAGGCTATTCATATATTAATATTGCCAACCTGCACATTTACCAGGAGTATTATAACAGCGCACTCGAAAACTTAAATAAAGCCTTAGCCATAGCCGAAAAGACTGACAATAAGAGGATGAAAGCTTATGTTTACCTGAATTTCGGTAGAGCACAGCTATTAAGAAAAGAATACGAAAACGCGCTAATAAATCTGGAAAAAGCTCTTGCTTTGCGCGAAGAAATTAAACAGATTTCGGGCCTGGCAGTTTGCTATAAATATATTGGTGATATTTATTTTGAAAAAGAAAACTTTCAAAATGCACTGGTAAAATACGAAGCATCTTTAAAAACAGTTGATGAAAGCTCAGACAAAGATTTAACAGCAAATATCTATATCAAAATTGCTGAGATATATTTACAGAGCAAAAATTACCAACTTGCCGAAAAAAATGCTAAACAGGCAAAAAGCATTGCCGAAATTATTGGAGCCAAATTGGTTATACGTGATGCCCTAAAAATTCTCTCAGAGGTTTATTATCAGACTAATCAATACAAAAAAACAGCTGAGTTTAATAAATCTATTATTAAATATAACGACACGTTATTTAGTCAGCAATTGTCCGAAAAAATATTTAATCTCGAGTATCGATTTGAAAAAGAAAAGAAACAGGCAGAAATTGATTTGTTAAACAAGGATAAGCAAATACAGGAGCTTCTGCTAAACCGATCACGAACATTATCGATAACCCTTTCAATCATTCTTTCGCTTGTTACCCTGTTATTTGTGTTTTTCTTATACACATATCGTCATCGGCAGAAACAAAACAAGCTATTATTTGAGCAAAAAGAAGAGCTTAAGCGGCTTAACCTTGCAAAGGATAAAATGTTTTTAATCATTGGTCACGATTTAAGAGGACCTGTGGGGAGTTTGGTTTCGTTAATTGAAGTTTTATTGTCGGAGGAGGAAATCAGTAGCAACAAGAGTCTGGTAAATACCTTTAATGTATTTATGAAATCTGTTCAGTCAATTAACGATCTGCTCGAAAATCTGTTGTTTTGGGCTCGTGGTCAGCGAGGAGAAGTTGCTTATGTGCCAGAAAAATTGAACCTTAACTTAATTGTTGAAAAGAACCTCCTCGTATTTAAAGGTATTGCCGATTCGAAAGATATTAGCTTAAACGCTACTATTTTAGAAGAATTCAATGTTTTTGCCGATAAAAACATGCTTACATTAATTGTTCGCAATCTGCTATCGAACGCCATTAAATATACCCCCAAAGGAGGATCGATAGATATTGAAATAGTTAAAAAAAATAACAATCTGCTGTTCTCTATAAAAGATACCGGAATAGGATTTAATCAGGATGTTGCCGAAAAGATATTCAGAACCGATACGTATTATACAACTGCCGGAACAAACAACGAAAAGGGATCGGGACTAGGATTAATTTTATGCAAAGAGTTTGTTACCACAATGAATGGTACTATATGGGCCGAAAGTAACCCGGGGCAAGGATCAACATTCTTTTTTACAATCCCTTATAGCTTTCCTGCTAATAAATAAACAAAATAAGTATCCATTTTACGTAAAATATTTACCCTAAATAGGTTAAAATACTCTTTTTCTATACAAGTAACTTCGTTACTTTTGTTATGAATTAAATCGTATTATTATGAATATTACTAAAATACCAGTTAAAATTCTTTGTCTAATTATTATTGGTATAATAATCGGTACTGGATGTACCAAGAAACAAGCTGAAAGTACAATCTCCGATAACGGATTAAAAGGAACAATAAGCATTTCCGGGGCTTTTGCTCTGTATCCCATGACTGCCAGATGGGCTGAGGAGTTTCAAAAAATTCATCCCGATGTAAGGATCGATATTTCTGCTGGTGGCGCAGGTAAAGGAATGACCGACGTACTATCCGGCATGGTTGATTTAGGTATGTTTTCAAGAGGAATTGCAGAAGCTGAAAAAGCCAAAGGTGTTTGGTGGATTGCCGTTACGCAGGATGCTGTTTTACCAACCTGCAATTCAAACTCTGCATTTCTAAATAACATTAAATCCAAAGGCTTTAAAAAACAGGATTTTATTGATGTTTTTATTGATGGTAAAACTAAAACCTGGGAAAAATGGGGCAAAGAAATTGAAACTGATAATACTACAATGAATGTTTATACCCGATCTGACGCTTGTGGCGCAGCTCAGATGTGGGCTGAGTACCTGGGAAAAAGTCAGGAAGATTTGTTAGGCACTGGTATATTTGGTGATCCGGGAATTGCAGAAGCTGTTAAAAATGATGCCATGGGAATCGGTTTTAATAATGTGATTTATGTGTATGATATTAAAACCCGAAGTAAAAATCCGGGAATCGAAATTATACCAATAGATATTAACGAAAACGGATTGATTGATGCCGATGAGCAAGTATATAACAAACTTGATGATATAATGGCTGCGATTCAAACCGGGAAATATCCTGCTCCTCCTGCACGCGATTTATATTTAATTTCAAAAGGTAAACCACAAAATAGAGTTGTAATAGAATTTCTGAAATGGATTGTAACTGATGGGCAAAAGTTTGTAAATGAAGCGGGATATGTTCAGATATCAGAAGAAAAACTACAAAACGGATTAAAAACACTTGAGAATTAATCGTGTTTACCAATTTAATATGAAGGACTTTTTACTAAATCTCTTTTCGTATAGTCGCCGATTTAAAGATAAATTTCATTCCTCATGGATGATGATTTGCCTTATATTGATCATATGGATGCCATTTTTACTGGGTGTTGGCCTGTTTTATAAATCAAATCTTTTAATCAGAGATCAATCAATTCTTCAATTACTATTTTCAAGTAACTGGCATCCGCTAAAAGGAGAATTTGGTTTTTGGCCATTCATTGTAAGCTCATTATGGATTACAGGATTATCAATTTTGATTTGTGGTCCAATTTGTCTGCTATCAGCAATTCATTTAACACATTATGCAAAAAAATGGGTGTTAAAACTTATGCATCCGGTAATTGATATTCTGGCAGGAATACCTTCGGTAATCTATGGTGTTTGGGGTATTATTTTAATTGTTCCGTTTGTTTCAAAAATCGGAGCTTATTTAGGTCATCCAAACTCCGGATATACCATTTTAACTGGTTCTATAGTGCTTTCAATTATGATAATTCCTTTTGTATTGAACATTTTAATTGAGGTTATCAGAACAGTACCTCGCGAATTGTCTGAAGCATCATTATCGCTGGGAGCAACCAAATGGGAAACTATAAAAAAGGTAGTCTTAAGAAAGGCTTTTCCAGGTATAATTTCGTCATTTGGGTTAGGAATTTCAAGAGCTTTTGGCGAAACAATTGCCGTTTTAATGGTAGTAGGTAACGTTGTTAAAGTGCCAACCGGGGTTTTTCAGCCTGGCTACCCTTTACCTGCATTAATTGCTAATAATTACGGCGAAATGCTCTCAATACCAATGTACGATTCTGCCCTCATGTTTTCTGCACTTATATTATTTGTGGTAGTTACGATTTTCAATTTGGGCTCGAGGTATTTAATAATTCATTCTGAAAAACGGATTTAATATGAGCAGAAAATTTTGGAAAAATACAGAGGTAGGCATTTTCAGGGTTTTAATGTTTTTTGCAACAAGTATTATTGCAATTGCTTTAATCTTAATTATTATAAGTATTTTATATAAAGGATTACCATCGTTAACATGGCAAATACTTACCGAGATTCCAAAAGGCGGATATTATTTTGGTAAGGAAGGTGGAATCTTGAATGCCATTATCGGATCACTTTATTTATCATTTGGAGCTACCATTCTCTCATTTATTGTAAGCTTGCCATTAGCACTATACATAAACGTTCATAGAATTAAGCAAAAAAAACTGGTAAATATTATTCGTTTCTTCCTCGATTTATTATGGGGAGTTCCGTCTATTGTTTATGGAGCCTTCGGTTTTACAATTATGATTTATCTCGGACTTCGTACATCCTTACTGGCAGGTATAATTACAGTTACATTGTTTATAATACCTATTATGGTAAGATCAATGGATGAAATTTTTAAAACAGTTCCTAAGGGGTTGCTCGAATCAGCCTTATCGCTGGGATCAACCCGCTCTGAAACTGCTTTTAAGGTTGTAGCCCGGCAATGCATTCCCGGAATAATAACAGCCATCCTGCTTGCTTTCGGACGCGCTATTGGTGATGCTGCCGCCATTCTTTTTACTACGGGTTATACCGATTATATTCCAACTTCTCTCTATCAACCTACAGCAACGTTGCCTCTTTCTATATTTTTTCAGTTGGGATCTCCTATCCCTGAAGTGCAAAACAGAGCTTATGCCTCAGCGGTTATATTAACTGTTATCATTTTAATTATCAGTATTTTGTCGCGAATTTTGTCGCGCAAATATTATAAAGAACGAATTAAATAACTTTGTTTACCATGGAAAATGGAGCGAAAATCAGAATCGAAAATTTGAACCTGCATATTAAGGAAAAGCAACTATTAAAAAATATTAATGTTGATATTCCCGAAAGGCAACTTACAGTAATTCTCGGTCCATCGGGATGTGGTAAAACAACCCTTCTAAAAAGTCTGAACAGGTTAACTGATTTATATCCAGAGATGAAACTCGATGGAAATATTTATCTTGATAATGAAGAAGATATTTTACATCCAAAAACAGAAATCACAGAACTCAGAAAGAAAATGGGGTTGCTTTCGCAAAGCCCATATCCATTACCGATGAGCATTTTTGACAACATTACCTATGGATTAAGAATAAGTGGCCGACGTAAAAAGAAATTTTTAACTAAACGAGTTGAACATTATTTAACACAGGTAAGCCTTTGGGATGAAGTGAAAGATCGATTAAAAGATCCTGCATCGGCTTTATCCATTGGCCAGCAACAAAGGTTATGCCTGGCAAGAGGATTAGCTGTTGATCCAGAGATAATCCTTGCCGACGAGCCCACATCTGCTCTTGATCCATTATCGAGTAAACAGATCGAAGAGCTCTTTCTAAAGCTTAAGCATCGATATACGATAGTGGTTGTTACTCATATTTTAAGACAGGCACGCAGAATTGCCGACTATGTTATTTTTATGTATATGGGCGAAATTATCGAGCATGGACCGGCAAAAGAATTCTTTGAAAATCCAAAAGAAGAATTAACAAAAGAATATATTAAAGGAGCATTTAATTAATTATTTAGAATTTTAGATTTTGAAGCTTTTGCATAATTACACAATCCGATACACCAATCTTAATTACTACAATAATTTGCAACCTTTATCGTATTTAGAATGTAATTTAGATCATTTGTTTAAAAGGTAATCTTTAATCAAAATTATTTAACATTAAAATCGAACCATATTAATATTCGTGCAAATATGTTAAGTTTGTTGTATTAATTTCAACTTTGAGTAATTATGGAAAAAATTGCTGTATTTCCAGGATCTTTTGATCCATTTACTGTTGGTCACGAATCGATCGTTAACAGAGCTTCGAAACTATTCGATAAAATTATAATTGCCATTGGGCTAAACCCGAAGAAAGATGCTCTTTTTTCACTCGAGGAACGAAAAAACTTTATTAAACAGGTTTTTGAGGATAATCCAAAAATTGAAATTGTACATTTCGAAGGATTAACCGTTGAGTTTTGCAAACGCCTGGGTGCTACTTATATTCTAAGAGGGTTAAGAACATCGGCCGATTTTGAATTCGAACGTGCAATCGCACAGGTTAATAAATCAATGTATAACGAAATTGAAACCGTATTTTTTCTTACCATTACCGAACATACACCAATTAACTCATCTATTGTTCGCGATATTTACCGACATGGTGGTGATATCAGCAAATTTGTACCATCGAAAATGAAAATTACTAAAAAATAAGAGGTTTAAATTTTAATGCAAAAAGTTCGGTTTGTACTTTTAACTTTATTCATGCTATTTTCCATTCATTTAATGGCCGGGAAAGTAGTTCTTAAAGGCTTAGTTCCTGAGTATGCAAATCAAAAACTTGATTTTCTAGCTTACTCAGATCAGATTACTTTAACCGAAAAAATAATTTGCTCTGCAACAGTTGATAGTACTGGTAAATTTGAATGCTCTTTCGATACAGACCAAACCATTTATGTATTTATTTATACAGGTATTTATGAAGCCTTTTTGTTTGCTGAACCAGACCATGAGTATATATTGCTTTTTCCTGAATTAACCCAAAAGAGTACTGCCGATAAGCTAAACCCTTATTTTGAACCGGTGCTATATCACCTGGGCGTCGAAAACTCATCAGACAACGAACTAAACTACCTGATTGCCTGGTTTACTCATGAATATACCGAAATGTTCAAGGCAAATGCGTATCTTATAAATATTAAATCACCCGATTTTAATGCGCTAAAAGAAATTAATAAAATAGATTCGGTTTTTAACAAATTTGATAATCAGTACTTTCACGATTATAAAGCCTATACCTTCGCCGCTTTTCTGCATATTTCAAATTATCAGAAATCAAAAAGTATTTCAGAATCGTATTATTTAAACAATAAAGTTTTATATCAGAATAAGGCTTACATGGAGTTATTTAACCAGGTTTACAATAATTATTTCGATTATTTTGGCCGTACACAACAAGGCGAGAAAATTTATTCTGATATAAGTAAGTTAAAAAGCATAACAGCACTTAAACAAACACTTGGTGGCGATAGTGTCTTACAAAACGACACATTAAAAGAACTGGTTATTTTAAAATGTTTGCACGATCATTTTTATGATGATAAACTATCGCGATCTGCATTACTGGTTGTTCTCGATTCGCTCGAATTACAAACCAAATATGCTGAGCACAAACTGATAGCCAATAATATACGAAAAAAGGTGACCCAATTAATGATTGGATTTGATCCTCCGTATTTTGAGCTTTACGACAAAGACAGCAATCTGGTTACCCTGAATTCGTATAAAGGCAGGTATGTATATCTTGGTTTTTGTGTAAGTTTAAGCTATGCCTGCATTCAGGATTTTGAAATGCTAAGAAAATTGCACGAAAGACATAAGCAAAACTTCGAAATAGTTATTATTAGCGTTGATGACAATCTGCCTCAAATGAAAAACTTTGTGGAGAAAAAAGAATATCCATTTACATTCCTTCATTTTGGAAATCAGTCGGATGTTTTTAAAGATTTTGATATAAGAGCCATTCCTACGTATTACTTTATCGATAAAACGGGTAAGCTTGCCTTATCGCCTGCTGCAAGCCCAAACGAAAATATCGAATATTACATTTTTCAGATAATGCGTAAGAATGGAGATATTTAATCAGGTTTTATTTCAATGCCTAAACTAGTTCTGTTATTTTAAAACATCTCCTTTTTTAAGAACCTCAATAATTGAAGGAAAGGTATTTTGAGTAATCTTATCAATTTTATTGGGTTTTATCCATTTTGCTTCTGTTATATCCTCTTTGGTTTGTGGTACTAACTTGCCCTTATGTTCAACACTCATTTTATACCAATATGTTTTTTTCAGGATGTTTTTATTATTAAGCTGATAGGTATGATATGTAATTTCAATCAGATCAGAAATCATTAGATTTGTAACACCACACTCCTCTTCTACTTCTCGCAGTGCAGCCATTTCGGTCTTTTCGTTACGCTCAAGCTTGCCCTTTGGCAAATCCCATAATCCCCGGCGCTTAATAAACAGAACTGTTTCATCAGGAGCAAACACTAATCCTCCGGCAGCTTCAATAAGTGTAAACAAAGAACTGTATTCGTTAAAAACAAATTCCAAATCTTTATGATAAATATAAAGATCACTAAATCCCGGGACACCTGTGAATAAATCCAACACATGACTGAGCTGTGGTTTGTCTTTAAATTTATAAAACAACCCATCATTTTTATCGAAGTATTTATGAAAATCATCGATAAAAAAAACAGTACGTTCGTTATAAAAAACTTTATACATTTGTGACATGGAAAATTTAGAAAAACATATAGCTCAATCGCTACTACAAATTAAGGCAATAAAACTAGAACCTGCAAATTATTTCACCTGGGCCTCTGGCTGGAAATCACCCATATATTGTGATAATCGTAAAACATTATCGTATCCTGAACTAAGAAAAACAATTACTTCGGGATTTGTTGAAATAATAAAATCACGATTCGAAAGGCCAGATGCCATTGCTGGAGTTGCAACCGGAGCAATTGCTATTGGAGCATTAGTAGCCGAAGCGCTTGATCTCCCTTTTGTGTATGTTCGTCCAAAGCCTAAAGAACATGGATTAGGCAATATGATCGAAGGTGAATTAAAAGCAGGAAGTACGGTTGTAGTTATTGAGGATCTTATATCAACCGGCAAAAGCAGCTTGCAAGCAGTAGAGGCTCTTCGAAATGCCGAAATTAATGTAATAGGAATGGTAGCCATCTTTACCTACGAATTTGATCATGCCATGCATAACTTTGCCAACGAAAAAGTAACATTACATACATTAAGCAACTACCATGTATTAATCGAAACCGCACTCGAAACAGGTTATATTAAACAGAGTGACATGGAAACACTGAAACACTGGAGAAAAAAACCTGAAACCTGGAACCAATAATGAGTCAGTACACAAGCAAAACAGGGATAATTAACCTTGCCGACGAAAAGATATTTAGTTTTCTGTCAGACTTTACTAATCTGAAAAACATAATTCCTCCCGACAAAGTGTCTGATTTCTCTGCCACATCCGACAGCTGTCAATTTAAAGTTTCGGGATTAGGGAGCGCAGGACTTCGTATTATCGAGAAAGAACCTTTTAAAACAATAAAAATTGCAAGCGAAAAAGGTACACCTATTAGCTTTACTTTTTGGATTCAACTAAAGCCAATCGACGATACCAATTCTTCAACAGCCATAAGGCTTACTCTTGATGCAGAACTAAACCCTATGATGAAAATGTTGATTGGCAATCAGTTGCAAAAAGGATTAGATGCGATGGTAGATTATATTACAACCTATTTTAACCAGCGGCAGGCTGAATAAACTGGATAATCCTGAAAATTTCCTAAAAAATAAATTCAATCTCTTTTAAATCAAATTCTTTCACCTCGTTATCAGGGGTTGTTATCTGTAAATGTCCGAAATCATTTACTCCGGTAATCTTACCTCTAAATAAGGTATCCTGAACTTTATAATCGCTCCAAACCTTATATTTATATAGGTTTAATAAATATTCGCGGTTTATCTCTTTAAATGATTTGTATTTTAATCGGTTGTAATATTTTGCCAAATGATATTTCAATTCAACCAGCTCATCTTTAAGATAAAAATCTTCGCCAACAATTTGCTTTAATGATATTGGATTTGGAGCATCGCTGCGAAACTCTGTCTGATTAATATTTATTCCGATACCAACTATCGTATGATTTATTTTTGATCCGGTAATTGAGTTTTCGATTAATATACCTGCTATTTTTTTATCGGTATAATAAATATCATTCGGCCATTTTATCGAAATATGTCTGGTTTTAAACGACAGGTATTTTTGAATTCCAAGCGCAATTGTTTTTGAAATCATAAATTGCTTCGAAACATCCATAAAATTGGGATACAGAACAATACTAAACGTTAGATTTTTGCCCTTTTCGGCTTCCCATACATTCGATCCAATTCCTTTTCCTTTCGACTGCTCATCAGCTATAATTATAGTTCCTTCGGGCAGATTTTCTTTTTTAATTAATTCGGCAGCATATGAATTTGTTGATGAAACTGAATCAAGTTGAATAATATTATTCCAGGGTTTCATTGGTTCGAATATTATTTCGTTAATACTTATAATTATTAGCTATCGCAATTTACCTTTTTGATCGACATATATCAATTTTTTTGTTAAAAAGATGACAATTTTACCGGAAATCAGCTAAAACAAAAAAAGGAATACATTTTGTGAAACAAAGTCGATTTGTTTGCTGTTGTTTACCTTATGTAAAAAAACGCTACTATTAAAAAGAAATTAATTTAATTACCTTTGCAAAAAAAATAAATGGCAAAAAGAAAAACAAGAATAGAATCAGAAACAGACTTGCTTTTAGCATCAATAATAGAAGGTATTCATCGTAGAAAAGGAAAAGACGTTGTTAGTCTTGATTTATCGAAAATTGAAAACTCCGTTTGTAAGCATTTTGTAATTTGTCATGGCGATTCCAATACACAGGTTGATGCCATCGCCGACTCGGTAATTGATACAGTAATTGAAACTACCGGAGAGAAAGTGTGGCATAAAGAAGGTAAAACCAATGCAACCTGGGTGTTATTAGACTATGCAGATATTGTAGTGCATATTTTCCAGAAATCATATCGGGATTTTTATAAACTTGAGGATTTGTGGGCAGATGCAAAGCTTTCTAAACACGAAGATGTTGTTAAATCTAAAGGAGAAAAAAAATAATGTCAGAAGATAGTAAAAAAGAAAATAAAGATTTTAAGAGTACAATGGGTATGGGTAATTCGAATAACAAACCCAAATTTAATATTTTTTGGATTTATGGTATCATAGCCGTAGTACTTATTGCCCTTCAATTTATGGCCTCAAACTCTGAACCTAAAGAGATACAAAGAGGTGAGTTTATAAATGATAATTATGGAATGCTAAAAAACAACGATATCGAAAAAATTATTGTTGTTAATAAAGAAACCGCCGAAATCTATTTAAAGAAAGAGGGTATTGAAAGCGATCGTTATAAGGAAATATTCAATAGTAAGTTAAATAGTTTTTCGGGCAAAGGTCCTCATTTTGTATTTAATATTGGTGATATTCAGTCGTTCGATAATATTATTAAAGACCTAAAAATAAAATACCCCGAAGCCAATTACCTCGACTACAGTTTCGAAACCAGATACAATTATTTTAGAGAGATTTTCGGATGGCTTATTCCTATATTTATAATAGTAATTATTTATGTGATTATTTTCCGCCGAATGTCAAAAGGAGGAGGTCCTGGTGGTGGAGGTAATATTTTCAATGTAGGCAAATCAAAAGCTCAGCTTTTTGATAAGGAAAGTAATATAAAGACCGATTTTAAAGATGTTGCTGGTTTAGAAGAAGCAAAAATAGAGGTTCAGGAAATTGTTGATTTTCTTAAAACACCAAAAAAATATACCGATCTGGGAGGTAAAATACCAAAAGGCGTATTATTAGTTGGCCCTCCGGGAACAGGAAAAACACTGCTTGCTAAAGCTGTTGCCGGCGAAGCAAATGTTGCTTTCTTCTCCATGTCGGGTTCCGACTTTGTCGAAATGTTTGTAGGTGTTGGAGCATCACGTGTTCGCGATTTATTTAAGCAAGCCAAAGAAAAAGCACCGTGTATTATTTTTATTGATGAGATTGATGCTATTGGTCGTGCCCGTGGCCGAAACCCAAACTGGGGAGCTAATGATGAGCGCGAAAACACATTAAACCAACTGCTTACCGAAATGGATGGTTTTGGGAATAATGTTGGTGTGATTATTATGGCTGCCACAAACCGTGCCGATATCCTTGACAAAGCACTTATGAGAGCCGGACGATTTGACAGACAGATACACCTTGAGTTACCAGATATTAATGAGCGAAAAGAGATATTTGGTGTTCATCTTAAACCTCTTAAGATAGACGAGAAGCTTGATATGGATTTTCTCGCCAAGCAAACTCCCGGATTTTCAGGAGCCGATATTGCCAATGTTTGTAACGAAGCCGCTCTTATTGCTGCCCGTAAAGGGAAAAAGTTTATCGAGAAACAAGATTTTCTTGATGCCATTGACCGTATAGTTGGTGGATTAGAACGCAAAAGCAAGATCATTACAAAAGACGAAAAAAAGACCATTGCTTATCACGAATCAGGACATGC
>JAVEZW010000086.1:0-13417 GCA_034002805.1 Bacteroidales bacterium
ATTCCCCTCATTCAGAACCTGGATATCAGGAAATATCTGACTTATAACCTTTGGTTGTTCTTCTTTTTTTGAAGTACACGAAAATAACAGAAATGTACTCAATGCAAAAAATAGTAGTTTTTTCATAGAATTTTTGTTTTAAAGATAAATAAATAAAGTAAAAAAATAAACCAGATACCATTCTTTATTAAACATGTACACAAAACGTTAGATGATGTATTTAAAAAAACTACTTTTAATTAAATCAAATTTTTACAATTTTTTAAAATATTTTAGTTATAATTACAACATTAAATAAAATCTTGTAAGGAATAAATGAACTCATTAAAGATTGAATCCACGGCTATTACTCCTGAAATCAATTTCGATATTGATAATAATACATTGAGTCTTTTAAAAGTTTCGAAACCCGAAAATGCTATTGAGTTTTATAAACCTTTATTTGATTTTATTGATCGATTTGAGACGGATGTTGTTAAACCAAAACAAATCGATCAGATTACGGTAGAATTTAAGTTCGATTATTTTAATACTTCTTCAGCCAAGATTATTCATCAATTGTTAACCAAATTCAAAAAGATAAGCTGTATGGGTATTAAAATTGATGTAAACTGGTATTATCCTGATGATGATGAAGATATGCTCGAGGATGGGCAAATGATTTCTGAAGCTCAAGGCATGCCATTTAATTATATAGCACTATAAAAAAAGCAGGACATCAGGTCCTGCTTTTTTTATTTAAATTTATTCTGCTAATATTTTTTAAATACAAGGGTAACGTTATGTCCACCAAAAGCAAATGAATTGCTGATAGCTACTTTTATATCCTGTTTTCTTGCTTGGTTAGGCACATAATCAAGGTCTAGCTCCGGATCTGGTTCATCAAGGTTAATCGTTGGAGGAATAATACCATTTACGATTGATAAAACACATACAACTCCTTCGATTGCTCCTGCTGCACCAATTGTATGACCGATCATTGATTTTGTTGATGAGATTGGAATTTTGTATGCATTTTCGCCAAAAACCTTTTTAATAGCAAGTGTTTCGTACATATCATTAAGCATGGTGGAGGTACCATGAGCATTGATGTAATTAACTTCTTCGGGTTTTATTCCGGCATTCTTAAGTGCAAGCTCCATGGTGTCGGCCATTCCTTCGCCATTAGGCTTTGGAGCCATAATATTATACGATTCGTTGGTAAATGCATAATCTGCCAACTCAGCAACTATTTTTGCTCCTCTTGATTTAGCGTGATTTTCGGATTCCAGAATCATTATTCCCGCTCCTTCGCCAATTACAAATCCATCGCGGTTTTTCGAGAAAGGACAACTTGCTTTTTCGGGATTATCGTTTGCTACCGAAAGCGCATATAACTCATTAAATCCTTCAATTTCTTCTTTATTAATGATCGAATCTGCTCCACCAACAATCATCATATCGGCGCGACCTGCTTTAATCATATCATAACCCAATGCAATAGCATAGGCCGATGATGAACATGCTGATGAAGTAGTAAAATTAGGTCCTTCGATGTTATAACGCATCCCAATCCAAGCTGACATGGCGTTATTCATTCGTTTTATAATAAGATTTTTCGAATCGGTGCCGTGTTCCGATGATGAGTCTCCGGTATTTACGACTCCAAGGATTACACCTATTCTTTTTCTATCAAGCTTTTCGAAATCGATATTGTTTTTTTCAACAGCTTCGGCAGCACATACATAACACATCTGTGTTGCACGGGTCATCTGTTTAGAGATTCTCTTTTTTACAATTTCTTCTGCTTTGGCTGCAAAAGTTGAAGGAAGTTCGGCTGCAATCTTTGTTTGGTTGCCCGAAGCATCAAATAAAGTTATATTTCTTACTCCGCTTTTACCTTCAATTATATTTTTCCAACTTTCTTCCCAATCTAGTCCTAATGCATTTAGCATATTAAAACCAGTAATAACTACCTTGTTACTCATTTAAAAATCAATCGTTTACAATTACAATGGTTCAGGCTGCAAAAGTAATAAAAATACGGTAATATTTTATTATGCAAATTCGTATAAATACTTATTTTACACTATTATTCCACAAAACTCATTCAAAGCTTTATTAAATGTAAAAATATTCAGGTTAAAATTTACGGAATAGCATTTTATAGTCTCCTGTGTATAATCTTTTAATGTATTATAAATTTCATCATGTAATTTTTTATCAGGATTTTCGGGTTGCGTATCTAGATCGCAAAACAACTTCTGATTATTGTGTTTTGCATTTAATCTATTATATAATTCAGCTAATAAGGGTTGGTATTTTGCTTTATTTACATCCATTTGGGAATAGTTGAGTATTGAATTATACATGGTTTGATGCCCAACCTGATCAATTACTTCAAACAATCCAAAATCAGGTATAATTTGTTTAGCGATTTCATCTATTTCTTTAAAATCAATTGTAACAGACTGATGCAATTCGTAAGCTTTAATCTGTATTTCGAGCAAAAAGCGATTCAGCATAAAAGCATTTTGTTCATCTTGCTCAATAGTAAACCTATTGATTGATTCAAGAAAAAGTCGCAAACTTTCTTTTGTTAACTCATCTGTTTGGCCTGAGAAAATTAGTTCAGTTATATTCTTTATTGCCATCGGATAAAAAAAGTGAATTCCTGCAATCCTGGTTGGTCGTTTTAGTTCTTCTGAATATATTGATGGAACAATGGATGATGAGTTAGAAACCAATATGCACGATGGTTTTACAATGGTTTCTATTGTTTTGAAAAGCTCCGTTTTAATGGTTTGATCTTCGATAACTGACTCAATAATCAAATCACAGTCTGATAATTCAGTTAATTGTGAGGTTATTTTAAAGGAGTTTCTTAATTCAAAAATATTTTCACTAATAATGCCATGTTTAAGTTGTCTTTTAATTTTCTTCTCGAACGTATCCCGAAGTATGTTCTTATGTTCGTCATTACGTGTAAACCAAATCAGGTTATAATTATAGTCTGTCAGGTAATTAAAAATATCAGAACCCATTTTACCGCTGCCGATAATGCCAATCTTCTGGATTTTGTTCATATTCATTATGGAATTAATTCTTAACTAAAATAGCAAATAGTTTTATAAAAACAGAACCCTCACTTATTAAATATATAGTAAGTTATTCTATGCACATAGCTCAATGCTCTATGCCCCATGCTCTTCACCCTCCGCTTTTCCCAAATAGAAAAAGCCACCTTATGGCAGCTTTTTCGGGATTATACTCTAAAACCAAACTAGTTGGTTGCTTTCTTTTCCTTTTTCTTTTTATCAAAGATTCCAAATTTAAGTGATGCATTAACTGCTAAATTCGAAAGATCATCATCTGTTAAATAATCCATTTCGGCAAACTGAACCAATCGATATGATGCACCAAGATCAAAACGCATAAATTTGGTAACATTAACTTCGATATTTACACCTGGTTCAACTACAAAAAACCCAGAACTTTCGTAAGATAATTGATCAGACCATTCTTCCCAGGTTAAATCATCACTAAAATCAACATCCTTGTTATAAAGCGATGCAACACCACCACCTACTAATACAGGAATAGTAAAATGAATCATTTTATTACCAAAAATAGTGTACTCGAAAACCAAACCACCATAACCAAATCCTATTTTTGCATCAGGATTATAATTTGGATCAGTAATATCATCCAAATAATTTGTGGTGTGTTCAGTAACTAATCCGTAACCACCTAATCCGATTGAATATTTTTCGTTAAAAATAAACCCTAATCGGCCACCCATCAAAAAACCATATCCATCTTTTCCATCACCAGGATTAATAATGGTTCCTTTTAATTCAGGATTAATAAATCCGCCTGAGAATTTTAAGTTTTTACCTGTAAAAAGGGTTCTCATATCGTCGTCAGTTTCCTGAGCAAAACCAGCCTGTAAAAATAAGGCTAATAAGATAAATGAAAGAATTTTTTTCATAGTTGTACTTTTTTATTGTTAATATTTTTTGCTATAATATTTTCAAAAACAAGGCTAAACAAAAACACAAATCATGCCAAACTAATAAAATTTTAATACATAACCTGCCTGCATAAACTTGCTCACTTCAGTTACAAAGCTAAGAATCAATTGGTTCGATTCCAATTTTTCTTCCTGTAAAATTTTATCTATCGAGATAAAAGCCATAGGTGGACCAGCATAACCCATGCTTGCCATTTTTGTGTATAATGTTTCTCGCTGAATGCCTAACTCCTGGCATTCATCCATTATTAGTTCCGAGATATGTTTTGAAGGGAAGTTAACCTGAAAATATTTAAGTTCATTAAGATCTATAGGATATTTGGTAATCATTCTTTTCAATCCCTTAATAAAAACGCTACCATCAGCATCATGAAAATGGGTTCTGAGTTGCTCATTAAACATCTGACTTAAATGATGATAACCAAGCTCGTATTCTTTTTTGGGACTCATCCAGTAGGCTGGACGGTGGTTTAACATCGCCGAAGGTTTTTTACCTCCAATGGATTCCATATAGGTATGTTCGACAAATAGCCCGTTTGCTTTTTTATCAGTAGCCTCCAAAACAAGGGCTCCGGCTCCATCACTTAAAAAATAACGCAAAAATAACTCTTCTTTTTTTACAATAGCCTGATTATAATATTCGGCACGTAACTCTGATGATGACATGCTTGAGGAAATCACTAGCGCTTTTTTGTATCGGCCCGATTTAATAAAATCGCTGGCCACCAAAAGCGCTTTATAGGCTGATGTGCAATTGGCATGGATAGATATTTCACCACATTGCTCAATACCTAATGCCTCCTGAATACGAACAGAGGCTGTTGGCATTTGATCCTGATGTGCGCTTCCATAAACGATTAAATCAATATCGGTTGCATTTAAACCAGCATTTTTTAAAGCTTTTTGTACAGATTTTACCGACATGGTAATATTATCTTCGGTAAACTCTCTCGTTACAGGATCAATGGCATAATGGTAATAATCAACCTCTAGCATTTCCTTCATCAGTTCTTTCATTCGTACTAACCATTTTTGTAATTTTTCAGGAGTTTCAGTTAGTTCTCCAAGGTAATGATCAACTTTTTCAATGGGTATTGGTTTTCCGGGTAAGTAACTTCCTGTACCTGTTAATTTTACAAATATTTCGGACTGATTATTCAACATACATGTTTTTTAAATTATACAAATTTTAAATCTTTGGTAAAACGAATACTAAGATCATGAGCTGTTTTAATTGCAGCTTCGAGCAAATCTTTTGATGGAACAATTTTATTTATCAGGTTATATTCGAGTGCTTTTTCCGGGTTAAATGTATTTCCGCTTAGTATAATTTCGATTGCGTTGGCCTTACTTGTTAATTTCGATAGAGTAAGAGTACCTGTGCATCCAGGCATTAATCCAAAGGTTGTTTCAGGTAATCCTAAAACTGCTTTATCGCCACAAATAATATAATCGGCACAGAGAGCTAATTCTAGAGCTGAGCCAAGACAAACTCCATTAATAGCAGCTATTACAGGAATGTCTAGTTTTTTTAATGAATAAAAGATCTGGCTATTAATATTTAAAAACTCACTTACTTTCTTAATGTCTCCACTTTGCCCGTAACTTCTTGATATGATGCTAATAAGATCATCAATTACAGCTCCCGAAGAAAAATGCCGGCCACTGCCATAAATGATAACTGCTTTTATATCTACTTTATCTATAACTTCAGTTCGCCACCAATAAAATTCCTCAAAGAATAAATTGCCCATCTGATTTGATGGAGGATTATTAAGCTGAAGAAATCCAATATCTTCTTTTATATGCCAGTTAAGTACTTTAAACATTTATTCGAAAATAACTAAGGTTGCAATATAATTCTTTGAATGCGATATCGAAATCTTTAAGTTGGTTAATTTTTTTTTGTTGATAGTTTGTTTTAGTTTATCTGATAATATGGCTTCGGGTTTACCACTCGCATTATTTATTATCTCAATACTTGCATAATCATCAGATATCTCAAGAAAATCAATAATCGATTTCTTTATCATATATCTGGCGCCAAGGCTTTTAATTTTATTTTTTTCACTACACTGAAGCAATTCGTTGCTGGTAAAAAAACTATTCTCCGGATTGTTATGTAATACCGGTTTTATTTCGTTCACTGGTTGTATTTTTTCGATAACTACGGGCATCATTCCTGGGTTGAATCTTTTACTTTTATAGCCAGTCTGCAAAACATTTCAGTTTCAATTTTTAATGCTTCTATGGGATCTAATTTTCTTGCATTATTTATTGCGCTAACAACATTCCGAATCAGCTCTGGTGATCGATCGTGGGTTAGTGCAACTAATTTGTCATATGCTTCATTTAACGGATCTTTTGAGTTGGTAATAAAATCAACCAAACCAATATTTTTCGCATATTCAGAATTAATCATATCGGCGGCAAGTATCATGTTGTAAACTTCGCGATGATCAACTAATTGCTTTAACCGGTAAATGCCACCTAAGCCAGGTATTAATCCGAGATTAACCTCTGGGAAAGCAAACAATGCATTTGGTGAAGCTATCCGCATATGGCAGGCAAGAGCAATCTCTAGTCCTCCGCCAAAGCAAACTCCTTGTATCGAAGCAACTATAGGTATTGTAAGGTTTTCAATATAATCCAGGATTTGTTTGCCCATTGCTATCTTATCGCTAAGATTTTTTTCATTTTCGGCAAGCTTTAATAACTCTTTTTTATCAGCTCCAGCAGAGAAATTGCGACCAGCTCCGGTTATTATAATTCCTTTCAGCGTGTTGTCGAAAGTCCACTCAACTAAATCTCTGAGCTCTACAAACTCAGGTTCAAGTAAATAATTTTCTTTGCCATTGGATAATGAAATTATTCCAATTTCGCCTCTTTTTTCGAAAACAGCTATGGTTGATTTACTCATCTTTTTTTTCTGCTATTTGATAATACTCATTAACTCAGGCGGCAAGTCCTGTGTAATTCGTTCGTTATTTATCAACAATGTTTTTGTTTTAGCTTTGGATGCTTTTTCGTTAGTTGTTTTATTAAATATCTCCTGATAAAAAATAAGGTAGGGTGATTCGTGTTTCAATGTAGTAGTAACCTCAATCATATCAAACATTTTTAGCTCTCTCATATACCGAATAGTTGTTTCTACAACCACAAGAAACATTCCTGATTTTAAAAAATCATCCAAATACCCCGATTCTTTTAAAATATTCCATCGCGCTTGTTCATTATAGTTCAGATAAACAGCATTGTTTACATGGCCAAACGAATCGAGTTCATATCCTCTTACCTCTGTTATAAATTTATATGGCATATACCGTTTTAAAAAGTATAAAAATAGATAGAAATTTGGAGTTTTAAAAAACATTTAAACCAATAGACTGATTTTTCTCATTTATTTTTTTTCTGTTCGAATCAAGATTTTTCTATATTTTTAGGCTTTTATAATTAAAACCTATTTGTGCATGCAATCTTATCCTCCTGCAATATTTTTAAAATGGATTGAGTATTTTCGATACTGGCTCATACGATTTTCGAGAAAATTTACTCCTGCACAGGTAACAATTATTGAAATGGTGCAAGGATTTTATGTGTCTAAAGCTATTGGGGTTGCTGCCGATTTAAATATCGCCGAACATCTAAAAAATGGTGAAAAAGATATAAATAAATTAGCCCAAATAACCGGAACCAAAACAGATCCGTTATATCGCCTGTTAAGGATGCTGGCCAGTCAGGGTGTTTTTGTGGAAAAGAAAAATAAGGTATTTTGTAATAATAAATTATCAAGGAGCATGCTCGATCAACCTGATTCTATGAGATATATGGTTATTCATCAGGTAAATGGAGTTAACTGGAAACTCTTTGGCGACTTAAAAGAAGTTGTAACCACTGGCGAAAGTACATTTAAGAAGCATACCGGATTGGATGTTTTTGAATATATGGAAACAAATCCACATAATAATGAGGTTTATAATAAGGCAATGACAAACTCATCATTATTAGTCAGCAAGGCAATCTTATCGGAGTACAATTTTGGAGCCTATAATTGCATTGTTGATATTGGTGGGGGCGAGGGAATTTTATTGGCCATGATCCTGAAAAAATATACAAATCTGAGAGGAATTAATTTTGATTTGCCACATGTGGTTTCAGAATCGAATAAAACGTTTGAGCAATATGATGTTTTAGAACGTATTCAGTTGGTTTATGGCGATTTTTTCAATGATTTGCCTGTGGGAGGTGATATCTATTTTTTAAAAAGCATTTTGCATAACCTCAGTGATTTACAGTGTGTCGAACTAATAAAAAAGATTAAGTTGATTTTACCAGAGAATGGAAAGATACTGGTTTTTGAACCAATCATTGAGGAAAATACCGGTAGATACTCGTTTGCAAAGCTTTACGATACCCAAATGATGGTAAGCTCTGTTTATGCCAAAGAAAGAACTAAAGATGAATTTAAAACTCTAATAAGTAGTGCAGGGTTAAAACTAAATAGAGTAATTTCAACATTATCACCATTTTCTATTATAGAGATTTCAAAGATATGAGGTTGTTTATAAAACAACCTCTTATTTGTAATTTGGTTTAAACAGCTTTAGTATAGACATCAAACTGCGGGGGATTTTGCAAATGTTTTTTTACTGCACATAAATTGGCCGAATTAATTACTGCTTCTTTATATTTCTCAGGGAAATCTTTTGGAACCTGAATCTCAAGATCTATTTTATCAATTAACCGAGTCGCAGGGTTAAAATTCATGTGTTGAATAATTTTTATCCCGTCTGATGAAATTCCACGCTGATCGCAAAACCCTTTTACATAAATGCCGGCACATGTTCCTATCGAAGCTAAAAACAAATCGAAAGGAGAGGGGGCTGTTCCATCACCACCACCTTGTAGTGGCTGATCCGTTTTAATAATATTCCCATTTAATTTGGCATTTACTTTTTTATTGCCATCAAAATAAACTTCCATTTCTATCATAATCGTTATGTTATTTAATTATTAATATATATCGATATATCAAAATTGCTGCCAAATCAAATTTTACTTATAATTATGACATTTTGTCGTTATTAATTTATCTATTTAATGTATTCCTGTGCTTCTAAACGTAGGGCTTTAAGTGATAACATCACATCCAGGAAGAAGTAAATCGCTGAAACTAAAATTGAAATAACTGACAAAACAAAAAGAAAATTTCCAACCCACCTCAAATCAACAAAGAAAAACTCCATAATAACTAATAATGGAATTATTAGACAACTTGAAATTACACTAAAAGTGATAGCAGCGATTGATGATCTGAGATACTTACTGCGTTGAAACAGGATTTGTATTTCATCTACCTTCTCTTTCCGTCTTTTTACATTTTCACCATCCAGCTCGGCAACTAGGTGGCGGGTACGATCTATTGTACGTCCAAATCGATTTGTAATTGTTAACAGAAGCAAACCTACACCCGAGATTAAAGCAACAGGTGCTATACTTGATTGTAAAAACTGAATAAAAACTTGTGTTGATTCCATATAATGTATTTTTAATTTGATGATTTTGTGCTGGTTAATTAAACCAGATTGTAGTTCAGGATATTAAATTCGTTTATTCTGCCATTTGCCATATTTTAGATATAAAAATGATATGGCTGCGATAATAAAGCCATAAATTACTTCAACTGTCCAAACTATTTCTACTCTTGCATTTTCTATATTTGCCAACAAATAGGTAGCAAGTACGTAAATAAAAATTACAAAAGTTTCAATGATTAACGAAACCTTGGTATTTCCTGAACCAGAAACACCACTGAAAAAAACAAATCCAACGGCAATAAACAGCGATGCAACACAAACAACATATAGCGATGGTAATGAACTTGCAATCAATGCTTTATCATTTGTGTAAATCATTAAAATTAGTTGGGGGAAAATCAAATTGATAATAACCAAAGCAAATACTCCGATCAAGGTTAATTTCAGCACCTTATAGATGATAGGCATTACATCATTGGGTGCATTTCTTCCAATTGAGTAAGAAACTAAAGTGTTTGCAGCCGAAGAAAACCCCCAAATAGGAATCAGCATTACGACATAAACACTGCGAATAATATTTGATACAGCTAACGAACTTTCACCCAATTGCTCAACAAATAAAAAGAAGAAAAACCACCCGATAAACGAAACAAAATTCTGCATCATAGTTGGAAAAGCTACTTTGAGAATCCGGTATAAATAACCAAAGTCAATTTTCTTAAACTGAAATAACTGAAAATACTTTGTATCAACAAATTTTAGAGTATAAACAATAAAAAACAGAGTTGCCAGTAATTCGGATACCACTGAAGCTATTGCAGCTCCGGCAATACCCATTTCGGGAAATCCTAATTCACCAAAAATTAAAACATAATCGAGAAAGATATTTGCAAAAGCCATTATTATGGTTGTATGGGTAATAACACTGGTTCTTGCTATTCCAATGTAAAAAGCCCTAAAACCATGCATAATAAATGCAAACAGCAATCCGAAGATTCTGTATTTCAGATATTCAGTTGCTGCTTTTTCTACTTCAGCCGATTGTAACAATGATTTAAAGATTACCGGCAAATTAAGCAACATAACCAGTATAAGAACTATTGCCAATGCGGTAAGAAAATACAGCGATTGTTCAATTGTTTTGCCAATCTCTTTCGGATTATTTTCACCAAACCGACGTGCCACAATTATTTGGGTACCAACTGCAAATCCAAAGCCTAACATGATTATAGTTAGGTAAAAAACACTTCCGATAGCTGCTGCTCCAAGTTCTATAACACCTACTCGTCCTAAAAAAGCAGTATCGGTTACACCAATAATATTATGTACAATGCTACTCAGAATAATAGGATAAGCTATCGTCCATATTTCCTTATATTTTACTGTAGTATGTGTCAAGGCATTTATTTAATTATGGCCCAAAATTAGGTATTTATTTAGGATTTCATTGATTTTTTTAGCTTGCAGATATTATTTCATTATTAATTCTCTTACTATCTAAGTCAATAGATTCTTTGATAATTCAGGATTTTTTTATTACTTAGCAATACAAAATGAAAACTCACTGTATTTATATGTTTCATATAAGGCATAAAACTCATCCATATTTTCTAATTATTATTTTTGCGTTAATAGTAACATCATGTAATCGGCCTGAAAATAGACAAAGTAACGAGGATGATTTTATTGGCGATATTGATACAACAGCATTTGTTTTAAAATATAATAATTCTCTATTCGCATTGCCTTCTCCTTTTCAGGTTACTTCAATCATAAAAAATAACTCCATCGATTTTAATAAAACCTATTTAAATCTACCCGATAATGTTTCGAATTATACAACTGTCTTTAAGCAATCGTTAAATGTTGGTATTTATGGAACTGATATGGGATATCTTAATATTTACGACCAAACGCCCGATATAATCTCCTATTTTACTGTTATTAAAAAACTTAGCGAGGAGCTTGGATTAAACTCAGCTTTTCAGACTTCGTTTATCGATAGAATTGAAAAGAATGTTGATAATCAGGATTCTTTATTATTCTTTTTGACAAACACATACCGTGAGTTTGATAATTATTTAAAAAACAGTAATAGAAAGGAAGTTGGAGTGCTTATTGTTACCGGCGGATGGATTGAAAGTTTGTATTTGCTTGCAAACATTACCAATGAAAATAAAAACCGCAATATCATTAATAGGTTGGGTGAACAGAAACATCCGTTAAATAATTTAATAGAGCTACTTTCGCCATACTATTATAAATCGAAAGAATTTGCTTGGCTCATTGACGCTTTGGTTGATTTGGCATATGAATTTGATGGAATAATTTTTAATTATTCGTACGAAACATCAACTGTTATTCCCGAACAAAATCTGACAATAATAAAAAGCAATTCGAATGTTATAATATCGGAGTACCATATTAGAACTATCGCTCAAAAAATTTCAACAATCCGTAATTCAATTATTCAATAATATCTGCAATGAATTTATTTAAAACAGTTGTTGTCGTTGTTTTTACTATGTTAGGTGCAATCAGTAATGCTATAGCTCAGGATAACTCAGTGAGCAATTGTTCAAATCTTGTAAATACCGATGGATACGTTTCTGATGGGCAGGAATATTTAATAAAACTCGACGAAAATAACCGAGCCCGATTTAAGGCAACTTTTTATGGCGGAAGCTACTATCGAATAGTAGGTTGCACAAATGTAACATCATCAAAATTGACGTTAACCGTTTACGATACTGATAAAAATATGCTGTTTTGCAATAAAGACTATAATTATTTGCCGTATTGGAATTTTAAATTTACCTCTACTGTTGATTGTATAATTGAATTTGAGTTTGATAGAAATATAGCAATAAAAGAAGAAGTGTTATTGTTAATTGGTTTTAAGGAAAAATAGTTTTAAATTCGTTAACACCAATGTGTTAAACATATAAAAGTAAATTATGAGCGAGCAAATTTTAAAGGCATTAATGCAATTGTTTGCTATTATTGCCCATCCTGCAAGTAATGCAAGTGATCGCCGTTCGATTGTCGAATATTTTCTTAAAAGACAATTAAACCAGGAAGCAGTAAAAAACTACATAGAAGTTTTCAACTATTATTACGAACTTCATCAGGAAAAACTAAGCGAAAAGGGCCTTGTTAAAAAGCGAACATCATCAAGCTCAGTTCGTGTGCTTAAAATTTGTACACAGATTAACGAAGAGCTCACCCAACGACAAAAAAATATTGTGCTTGTTCAGTTGCTCGAATTTGTGAAATCCGGTGGCGAAATTACTGAACAGGAAATGGCTTTTGTTACTACTGTTGCCGATGCTTTCCATATTCCTGAAGAAGAGTACAAACACATTGAAGATTTAGCTTTTTTCGGATTCGATAAACTACCTGATACTAAAAAGCTGCTCGTTATCGATAATGATGATAACTTCCAGCATCCGAACATATTGCATCTTAGTAAAACTGCACTCGATGGACAAATACGTATTCTGGAGGTCGATTCATCAAATATGTACCTTATAAAGTATATAGGTGTAAACGAATTATATTTAAATGGGCAGTTACTCGAAAGCGATAAGATTTATGTATTAACCAATGGATCTTCGGTTCGAAATCCTAAGATTAAGCCAATTTACTACGGTGATATTGTTAGTCAGTTTAATATTGACAGAATTAAATCAAGAATCATTTTCGAAGCCCGTGATATCGAATTTCATTTTAGATCTGGAAAAGTTGGCTTGCATAAATTAAATTTTAAAGAAGAATCTGGTAAGCTCGTTGGTATTATGGGAGCCAGTGGAGCTGGTAAATCAACTTTGTTAAATGTTCTCAACGGAACCAATGCACCTTCAAAAGG
>JAVEZW010000087.1:0-13178 GCA_034002805.1 Bacteroidales bacterium
CCTGAGCGAGTGAAAGAAAAAGATTTTTCATTTGTGTATCTTTAGCTCTATTCGATAGTTCGAGATACAATTTAAATGCTGATTTTTCTTTTTTCATAGCTAAAACAAGAGCATCCTGATAGCTCATGTCGGTTGTATTAACCTTACTAACTATATAATCTGCAATTTTAAGATCTGTTATATCTTTTTTTTCCAAGGTAAAAACACCTTCGTTTTTGATCTTAACCAATCGGGTTTTATGACCAATCTCTTCCTGAGCAAACTCAGTAAAAACAACTTTCATGTCTTTTGTTTTAGCAACTTCGGCCAGATGATTATAAAAATCAACAGCATCTTGTTCTGCATCGATAGCAAAATCAAGAATATCATTAATAGAATTAAATTCTTTCATGGCTATTTTTTATTTTTTTAGTTACTTGATTTAGGTTCTGGAACAACAAACGATTTTTCGAAATTTTCGTCAAAATATTTTACTACAGAATCACATCCATATTTGAATGATTTATTTATGTTCTCTTTTTTAGTAAAAACAAATTGATGTTTCGTTTTTTTCGATGCATCGGGTAAAAGCTTGTATATTTCAGTTCTAACCTCATCAATGCTTTTTTGCTGTTTTTTAGTAAATGTATTTAAAACTGCCAGCAGTTGTTCATAGTTTTCTTTTTCGATAGGGATGGTTGTTTTTTTATCGAACTCCTGAATGTGTTTTTGAGTATTTGTGAAGCTGCCCGTGGTTTCTAACGGAAATACTGCAGGCAAAATAAGGTTCGCTATTTTAGCTGTTTCGGTCATAAAATAATCCTGAACAAGAATAAATTCTGATTCGGCAAACCATTTTTGAACTTTTGGTTTATCAATTGCACATCCCACCGGATCTTCACCAAAAATAAAGAAATTCTTAATGGTAGCATCATGTAAGAGTTCCTTCATGCATTTGCTGTTTATTTCGGGCAAACTTTCGGTATCCCAGATATTCTTTAGTTTTGAGACAATTGCAGGATCATCAATTGGGATATTTCCAATTCCGTTCTTCGATGAAATACCCATATCAAATAAGCCCTGTGAATTATTCTTTTCTTTAAGAGATATTAACCCATTGGCCGTTTTACCTAGTTTACCGGTTATCATAGCAAGGTTAAACAGCTCCAAACTAGTATTGGCGGAGACTTCTTTTTCGGAGAAAACGATGATTGCGTTTAACTCGTTGTTATAACTCTCTGCAAATTCTTCGAGGCACTCTTTACAGCAAATCCCCGACTCTTTTACCAATGATTCATAATCCTCTTTTAACAGTTCCTTTTTATAGGTATCGAAATCCGCGCACTGATCTTTTATAAAAAGAGCATTTTGTAATCCTTTTTTTACCAGATAGTGATTTACAGCTTTTACAAAATGGTAATACGATTTTATAACAAACTCTTTATCAACCTTATGGGTTAATTTACTGTTTTCGAGGATAGTAACCGATTCAATAGGTATTTTCTCTATTTCGCGTGCATTGTTGATCATATAACCAACTACAGCATTGTCGCGGTTTATTTCGGAACCTAACAAATATATCCTGCTAGCCTGATTTATTTGTTCAAAAGGAACATTTGCTAATGAGTTGGTTGCATAACCTTTCCCCTGTCCGACATAATGAAAGCTGGTAATATTATTCGTATTCGCTCCTATCCTGGCCAACTTCTGAATAAGATACATTTCTTCGTTTGATAATCGTGCTCCGGCAAAAAATCCGGTTTCGTTTGGCTCAGAACCTTTTATTTCGTCAATAATTATTTCGAATGCTTTTTGCCAGGTTATGGTTTCGAATTTATTATCAACCCTAAACATAGGTTGAGTAATTCTATTGGTATCATGCATTATCTGGTATCCAAATTTGGGGTAACGGCAAATGTTTCCGTCTTTATTTACCTGACCTTCTTTGCCGGTAACTTTCCAAACAAAATTACCCCGGTAATGATATTCAACTTCGCAACCTATGGAGCAGTATTTACAAAGGGTATTAAAACTGGTTAATTTAACAGGGCCCGGTTTAAACTTAAAGTTTTCGGTAATTGCACCAGTAGGACAGGTTGAAATGCACAATCCACACGATTCGCAATTTGTTTCGGTAAGCGAATTGCCCATACTAGGTGCCACATAAGTTTTAAAACCTCTGTTTACAAGTCCAAGTGCATTTGCTCCAACAACCTCTTTACAAATTCGTACACAACGAGCACACAATATGCATTTATTGTTATCTATTTCGATATATGGATGACTAAAATCAATATTATAGGTGTTAAAATCACCCTCATAATGCTTTTGATCGGCTTGATATTCGGTTGAATATTTTTTAAGATCGCAAGTAAAAAACTCCGTACAACCACACTCAAGACAACGTTCTGTTTCGTATTTAGCAACCTTTTCATTAGCATATCCTAATTCAACCTCGTTAAAATTCATTCTTCCATCAGCCTTTAAAACAGGCATTTCTTCTCTAAGTTGCTGTTGATATCTACCTAAAAAATCAGATTTTGAAAGTTCTTTAAAATTATCTTTACGGCTAACAAACTCTTTGGGCTCAGGCTTTAGCTCTTCACCCATTAAATATTGATGACAACTTCGACTTGCAATTTTTGCCTGAGCCACCGCTTCGATAATAGTGGCTGGTCCGGTAACTCCATCTCCTGCTGCAAACACTGATTTTATTCCTGTTTGCAGAGTAGTTTTATTTGCATCAACATCGCCCCATTTAGTTACTTCAAGCTTTCCGTCGGTTGCAAATTTATTAATATCGTCAAGGAAACTAACTTCAGTTTTTTGTCCGATGGCAGCAAGAGCGTAATCAAGTTCGATATCAAACTCTGAACCAGCTACAGGAACTGGTCTTCTTCGGCCTGATGAATCTGGCTCACCCAATTCCATTTTAATGCAAGTCATCGATTTCATTTTTCCATCTTTGTCTTTATTAACCCGTAACGGATTAGTTAAAAACAAATATTCAACCCCTTCAATTTTCGATTCGTGAATTTCGATTGGATTCGCAGGCATTTCTTTTTCAGTACGTCGATAAATAACATAAACTTTCTCGGCACCACAACGAATTGAAGTACGACAACAATCCATGGCTGTATTTCCTCCGCCAACCACAGCTACTGTTTTGCCTTTAAAATCATACTTTTGTCCGGTAATCTCCATATTTCGAAGAAAATCGATTCCTGAAAACACATTTTCAGCATCATCGCCTTCGCAGCCAATAGTAGTTCCTCTTTGAGAACCAATGGTTAAAACCACTGCATCGTAACCTGATTTTAATTCTTTGTAACTAAGATTTTCACCCAGTTTTTTATTATAAATGATGTTTACTCCTAATTCAGTAACAGCTCTTACTTCTTTATCTAAAATATCATTTGGTAGTCGATACTCAGGAATACCATATCGTAACCAGCCTCCAGGATTAGAGTTTGCTTCATAAATATCGCACTGATGACCTTTTTGTTGCAGAAAATAAGCAGTAGATAATCCACCAGGACCAGCTCCTATGATAGCTACTTTTTTTCCTGTTGATTTAGCAACTTCGGGAATATATCTTGCTTTTGAAAGAAGATCCTGATCGGCAGCAAATCGTTTAAGATAATCGATACCAACAGCAGCACCTTCGTCCAAATAATTACGGCGGCATGCCAATTCGCATGGGCGAACACAAACACGTCCGCAAATAGCCGGCAATGGATTTGTTTGTTTTATTAAACCGATGGCCTCGCTGTAAAGACCTTTTTCAATAAGTGCAATATATCCTTGAACATCAACATTGGCAGGACATCGTTGTTTGCATGGAGCTTCGCAATCAGCATAATGATTACTAATCATCAAATCGAGTGCTGTTTTTCTGGCTTTTTTAATCTTCTCATTCTCCGTTTCGATTTTCATTCCCTCCTTAAGAAGAGTTGAGCACGAAGGTTGCAGGTTTTTAATACCCTCAACCTGCACTACACAAACATAACATGATGAGAATGGCTTTAATCGAGGATCATTACAAAGTGTTGGAATCTCTAAACCATTTCGTTTTGCCAGTTGGAGTATTGTTTCGCCCTGATTTCCTTTAACATTTTTTCCGTTAAGGATTATATTTAATTGGTCACTCATTTTCTGTTTAATTTGATTAATGATTTAATCTTTAATTGTTTAAGAAAGATATATGCAAATTTTAAGAAACCATAATAGCATCAAACTTACATTTTGTAAAGCAGGCTCCACATTTGATACACGCATCCTGCCTGATAAAATGCACTTTTTTACGTTCACCATCAATAGCATTTGAGGGGCAGTTTTTTGCACAAACTGTGCAACCAGTACATTTCTCAGTATCTACAGAATATGTAAGAAGCTGTTTGCAATTTTTTGCAGGGCATTTTCTATCATTGATATGAGCTTCGTACTCATGCCTGAAATACTTAATTGTTGTTAGTACCGGATTTGGAGCTGTTTGGCCCAATCCACACAACGAAGTTTCTTTTATCTGATATGCAAGCTCTTCGAGCTTTTCAATATCACCTGCTTTACCTTCGCCTTTGGTAATGCGAGTTAGAATTTCGAGCATACGTTTTGTTCCAATTCTGCAAAAAGTACATTTGCCACAAGATTCTTTGCAGGTAAAATCAAGGAAAAATCTAGCCATATCAACCATACAGGTTGTTTCATCCATAACTACCATTCCACCAGAGCCCATTATGGCGCCTGTTGCATTTACCGAATCGTAATCAACAATAGTATCAGCCAGATATTCGGGAATACAACCACCTGAAGGGCCACCAAGCTGAACAGCTTTAAACTTTTTGCCACCAATTATTCCACCACCCAGCTTAAAAATAATTTCGCGAATAGAAATACCCATTGGAACCTCAACCAGGCCGCCATGATTAATTTTACCAGTTAAAGCAAATACCTTTGTTCCCTTGCTTTTTTCAGTTCCATATTTTGAGAATGAAGCCGGCCCATTAGAAATTATGTATGGTATATTTGCAAAAGTTTCAACATTATTAATATTTGTAGGCTTAGCCCACAACCCCGATTCGGCTGGAAAAGGAGGACGTTTACGTGGCATACCACGTTCGCCTTCTATCGAAGCCATGAGAGCTGTTTCTTCGCCGCAAACAAAAGCACCTGCGCCTTCTTTTACATATAAATCGAAATCAAAATTTTTGTTACCAAGAATATTCTTTCCCAAGTATCCTTTTTTGCGAGCCTGATCTAATGCAATATTAAGTCGTTTTATTGCCAGTGGATATTCTGCACGACAATAAATAACTCCTTCTTTTGCTCCAATAGCATAGGCTCCAATAATTAATCCTTCTATTACAGCGTGAGGATCACCTTCTAGTAGCGATCTGTCCATAAAAGCGCCCGGATCTCCCTCATCGGCATTACAGATAATATATTTTGATTCGGATTTATTGTTATTGGCAAACCTCCATTTCATTCCTGTAGAAAAGCCTCCACCACCACGACCGCGAATTCCGGAATCAATCACATTCTGAATTACCTCTTCGGCAGAAATTTTATCTCCAAGAATCTTCTTTATGGCTTTATAACCTCCAAGATTTTCATATTCATCGATATTTTCAGGATCGATAACTCCGCAATTACGCAGTGCTATTTTAATCTGTCCATCCCAGAAAATATCATCTTTGGTTTTAAACAGATCGCATTTAACGATGTAATCTTTTACAGGTTCGTGTTGTTTTAAGTGCTTGTCAAAAATCTCAACAGCTTTATCTTCGTTAACATCGCCATAGAGATATGATCCCGACTCATCAATAATTTCGACCAGAGGTTCGCGAAAACACATCCCAATGCATCCTGTTCGTTTTAAAACTATATTGAGTTTATCGGCTTCCTGTAATGCTTTTAATTTATCATAAACCTTGCCGGCTCCGGCAGCAATACCGCAACTGGCTAATCCTATAAGAACTTTTGTTTTTGTCATTTCGTTTTTTTTGAAAATCAGATTAATAGAGATAGTTAATTGCTTTCTTTAATCTTTAACTCCTTTAAGATTTTAACTGCGTTACTACCGGTAAGCTTACCAAAGGTATTATCGCCAATCATCATAACCGGAGCCAATGAACAGCAACCGAGACAAGCAACCGACTCGAGTGTAAACAATCCATCAGGAGTTGTTTCTCCATCTTTTATGCCAAGTGCATCTTCGATTGCTTCTGATATAGCTGTTGCATTCTGCACATGGCAAGCTGTTCCATGACAAACCTTAACAATGTTTTTACCAACAGGATTAAGCCTAAACTGAGTATAGAAGGTTGCAACACCATACATCTCAGTAATTTTCAGTCCAGTTACTTCTGAGATTTTGCAGAAAGCTTCTTTTGGCAAATACCCATAAATATTCTGTGTACCTTGTAGTATAGGAATTAGATTCCCTTTTTTACCTTTATATTTTTCTAATAGGTGATCAATCAAACTCAAATCAACCGGTTCATTAACTTTTTGGGCTGCTTTGCTTTGAGGAATTCTTTTAACACGCATATGTAAGAAGGTTTGGTTTATGAAAAATTGAGTTAAAATAATCGATTAATTTAAGATATTGAAAATTTAATCGCAATAATTAAAATGTGTCGTACAAAATAAAATTTGTAAATACAAATAGGTCTGCTATTTCCATAGATTATTTAAATTAATTCTAATTTGATTGTAAGTGGTAATACTTAATCTATATTTTAAATACCTTTATCGGATTTTTAATTTATAAGGTTTTAATATACCATGCCCTTAAAGAAAGAGTTGATCATTGCAATCACGGAACATCCTATTTTAGGTGTTTTGCTTCAACCTTACATAATTACAAAAAAACCAAATCATGGCTTTCATGCTATCGAAGCACGAATTTCGAAACTAAATATTAGTAAATATATTGCTGAGTTTACTGAACAGGAGAAGAAGTTATGCCAGCTTGCCGATGAATACAGCGATCAGACCTTAGCAAAAGTTTTTTCTAAAAAGAAAGATCAGACATCTGTTGATTTTATCAATACATTAAAAAAAGATTTTGCCAATTTACATATCAGACCGTACATTGAAAAAAGATTGATAAAAATAACCGATTTGCTGCAGGAAATGGACATTGAGGTTTATTATAAGGGTAAACCACAATATATTAACAGCGACGATCAGGTTTATGTTGCCAAAGGAAAAGCTCAGACGGTATTTAATATTACCAAACTCACCAATGAAAGTCAGTACTTTTTGACTGTACGGCATGAAAATAAAGAACTAAATCTCCTCGAAAAAACCTTTCAAATAATTGTGAATGACCCGTGCAGGATTATAATAAACAATACGTTACTTAATTTTGAAGATATTAATGCAAAAAAACTACTCCCTTTCTTTGATAAAGCCTGCATTCATATACCCAAAACGTCTGAGAAAAAATGGTACGAAACGTTTGCACTGGAGAGTATAAAACAGTTTAATGTTAAAGCTACTGGATTTGCAATTAACAATACTATTAACGAAAAGGAAGCAGTCATTTCATTAGAGTACAACCTAAGCGGTCAGGTTGTTTTGGTTCCTAGTTTTATTTATAATAACGAAATACGTTTTGAAGCATTTAAAGGGAATTACTGTTCGGCCGCACTTGAAATAAAAAATGGAGAATATATTTTTACTAAAACTGAACGTGATAAAGTTTGGGAAGAAACCATTATTAATGAACTTAAAAACCTAGGATTGCAAAATATCCAAGACAATTATTTAATCCCTGAATTGTTATCCGACCTCGAGTTGCAAACAAAAAACTATGAAACGATACAATGGATTGGGCAACATAGCGCAGATTTTGGAAATCTAGGTGTAAAATTTATTCAGAAAAATAAAGACAAAGAATTTTGTTTTATCGAGCCAGTGATTTCATCGCAGATTTCGGATAAAAATGATTGGTTTGATGTATTTATTGAGGTTCAGTTTGGTGAGTTTTCGATTCCTTTTACAAAATTCAGAAAGCATATTTTAACCGGCAACCGGGAGTATAAATTACCCAACGGACAAATTGCCATTCTACCAGCCGAATGGTTTGAGCAGTATAAAGAGTTATTTTTATATGGGCACGACCATGAAAACCACCTTCAACTGGAAAAACATCATTTCTCTGTTTTAGAATCGGGCATTAAGAAAGACTCAGGTTCTATTATCGAGAAATATAAAAATATAATTGAAAACTACGACAAGCTTGACACACCAATACCCGAAGGATTAAATGCAACCTTACGTCCTTATCAGGAAGAGGGTTTTAGATGGATGACCTTGCTGCAACAAAATAAATTTGGGGGTTGTTTGGCTGATGATATGGGACTTGGCAAAACGATACAGACTTTAACCATGTTATTAAATTCGCGAGGCAAAGGAAACGGAACATTCGTAGTACCCGATCAAAAACAGGCTATTCGACAATTAAGTATTTTCGACATACCGGTAAAACAAAAAACAATTACGACCTCAACCTCGATGATCGTAATGCCTACCTCGTTAATTCACAACTGGTTAGAAGAAATTAAAAAATTTACTCCACAATTAAAGGCTTTTAAATTTACTGGTCAAAACAGATCAAAAAACCTGGTTGATTTTTCGAAATATGATATAATTCTTACAACCTATGGTGTAGTTCGTAATGATTTTGAACTTTTACGAACGTTTCCTTTTTATTATATCATTCTAGATGAAAGTCAGTATATTAAAAACCCGGACTCGAAGATTTACAAATCGATTATACAGCTAAAATCGGAGCATCGATTGGTTTTAACCGGAACGCCGATAGAAAATTCGTTAACTGATCTTTGGGCACAAATAAATTTCTTAAACAGAGGTTTATTAGGCAATCTCCGATTCTTTAAGCACGAATTTGTGCAGGCCATTGAAAAAAATAACGACTCTAAAAAGAGAGATCGGTTACAGCAGTTTATTCAACCGTTTGTATTGCGCCGAACAAAAGGACAGGTTGCTAAAGATTTGCCTGACAAATCGGAGTCAGTTATTTATTGCGACATGACCGAGGAACAGAAATCAATTTATGAGGAAGAAAAATCTAAAATTCGCAACTCCATACTCGAAACGATTGAAAAAACTGCCGATAAACCAACTATATTAGCTATTGAAGGATTAAGTAAACTGCGGCAAATATCCAATCATCCAGTTTTGATTGATGAAAACTACACTGGCGAATCGGGAAAGTTTGATGAGATAACCCGAAACATCGAAAACCTAATTGCCGAAAAACACAAAGTACTTGTTTTTTCGGCTTATGTAAAACACTTAAACCTTGTGTCGAAATATTTAAAGGAACATAACCAACAGTTTTCGATGCTTACCGGAAGTACGAACAACCGACAACAGGTAATTGAAGAATTCCAATCATCAGCAGATAATCATGTTTTTCTAATACAAATCAGAGCGGGCGGTGTAGGATTAAACCTAACATCAGCCGATTATGTTTTTATTATCGATCCATGGTGGAACCCGGCAGTTGAAGAACAAGCTATAAATAGGACTCACCGCATTGGGCAAGATAAAAAAGTTATGGTTTATCGGTTTATATCCGCTGATACTGTTGAGGAAAAAATTCAAAACCTAAAAGCTAAAAAAACCGAGTTGGCCGAATCATTTATCAGCACCGAACAAGCGGTTAAATCATTTAATCTCGAAACAATACTGGAATTGCTGAATTAACAATGATTAACAATAATAAATTAGTCGATTAACCAAGGATAGTTATATTTGCAACTTAATAAAAATATATTTTCTTAATGAAACACGGGAAAGCCAGTAAAACGGCCGAATTAAGCGCTATGATAAGAACTCTTGCCACAAAGAACAAGTTTGGCAAAATGGTTTTTGATGATCCGTATTCTAGGTTTTTTATAGGTTCTAAAACTCGTTTTATTTATATATTCAACCGAATTTGTTCGTTTGTAAATCCTGCATTCTGGAACAAAGGCATGAACTCAGTTGGTTACCTGCTTTCGTTATGCCGCCATCGTTATATTTACGATATGTTGCTAAAAGAGTTAAAAACAGATAATTTACAGATATTAATCATTGGTGCTGGCTACGATACCAATTATTTATTGGTAAAAGATAAACTAAAGAGTCAACAATTCTTTGAGCTCGATTTTCCTGCAACACAGCAGCGAAAAAAAAATATCCTTAAAAAATATGTTAAGGAATTACCAAATCTTAATTTTTGTGAGATTGATTTAAAACAAAAATCCATCAATCAGGCACTTAAGGACAGTAATTTCGAAAATAATCGTCAAACATTTATAATTATTGAAGGAGTTTTGTCGTATTTAACAAAACCTGAAATAGAGAATTTGATATTAGAATTATCAACATTAAGTAGCCAGGTAAAAATAGTTGCTGATTACCGAAAGCCAGAGCTTGATAAACAAAATAATTCTACTGCAAAACTGTGGACATCGAGTTTTAGCAAGTATAACGAAAAGTACGTTTCGTTTTATAATGAACCAGAAGTAGCCGAACTGCTTATTAAACTCAACTTAAAAGTTCTCGAAAACAAGGATTTATTAGATTTGTGGATTCAAATCGATGAGGTAAAACCAAATGATCAACTATCGAATTTTGGTGGAATATTTTTAGCAACCAATGAAAAGCGATAATAACAACATACTAGCTATTTTTAATGGTAGAAATTTCGATAATAAAAAAATCGACAAGCTTACTTATTACCTTAAAAATCAATCGGTTGATTACACATTTTCATCTGAAACAACTCGTTTTGGCGATATTTTAAAAGGAAAATCCGGCTACGATGGTTATCTCATTTTTGGTGGCGACGGATCGATTCACGAAACAATAAACGCCCTTTTTGGATCAAATAAATGGATTTCGTTTTTTCCGGGAGGAACAGTTAATTGCATCGCAGGTTATTTTAAAATGAAAAGATCGGTTTCATTTATCGATTCATTTCTTCAGAGTAATCAATCGCAGCATGTTGATTTATTAAAAATTAATTTTTATACACCCAACAACCAATTTACAAAATATGCGATGGGTTTTGTTGCCATTGGTCATATGGCAGGTATGACCATTGATGCTGAAAAATACAGATGGATGCCTCGCTTTATACGTTATCCGTTTGTGGGATTTTTAAGTTTTTTCCGTATTCACAAAATTATTATCGATCTGCAAAACAACAATAAGGCTATTTTCAAGAAGCATATAACCTCATTAGTAATAAACAACTGCAGCGCCGAAAGATTTACATCTTTAAAAAAAGCTGATTATCAGGATGGAACTTTCGAATATCTGATGGAAAATAATAACTTCTTTAGTCAGGTTGCATCAATCTACTCACAATACTATTCGCTGTTCAGTAAATCTAAATGGATTAAATCAAATAACGAACTAAAGATCAGCTTTAACAAACCAATACCGGTAATGGTAGATGGTGAAATTTATCAAACGATTACCAAAATGGAACTTTCTATTTGTCCTGCAGCCCAGGTAATTAAACTCCCTGCAAAAAAATAAAATTAATCTGCACAACTTCTCAATCTGTCTCTTTAAGATTTAACACAACGTTTTTTCGTTAATTAAACTATTCGGTATTTTTTGACATCAAAGAAAAGATATCTTACCTTAGTTTAAATTTAATTCAGTGCATATGAAAAAGATTTTACCTCTCCTTACACTAGTATTTTTGAGTATTACATTGATTTCACAAACTAATCAATCTTACTTTTTAACAAATCCAACCCTTTCACCTGATGGTGATTTAATTGTTTTTGTTTATGAAAATGATTTGTGGAAAGTAGAATCATCAGGAGGAACAGCATACAGAATAACCGCCATGGATGGTGCTGAATCAAATCCTGTTTTTTCGCCCGATGGAAAGTGGATTGCCTTTTCATCCGAACAAAATGGCAATGCTGATATTTATGTTATGCCGGTTGCAGGTGGTGAAATTAAACAACTTACATTTCATGATGCTAACGATTATGCCGATAGCTGGTCGTGGGATTCGCAATCGATAAATTTTACATCGGGCAGATATAATAATTTTGCAGCCTATCAGGTTAAAATTACTGGTGAAACACCTACCCGTCTTTTTGGCGATGACTATTTTAATAATGCACATCATGTGGTTGAGTCGCCAAATGAAAACGCCTTTTATTTTACCGAATCGTGGGAAAGCTATTTGTTCGCACACCGAAAAAGATATGTTGGCGAAAACAATCCTGACATTAACTACTATAATGCAGCAACCAATCAGTATAAAAAATTAACTGAATACATTGGCAAAGATCTGTGGCCCACTATTGACAAAAATGGCACGTTGTACATTGCATCTGACGAAGCTAATAAAGTATATAATCTATACCTTTTAACTGGTGGTGTAAAAAAACAACTTACTAACTTTAATACAGCCATTGGTCGTCCGCAGGTTAGTGCCACTGGCAATAAAGTAGTTTTTACACGCGATTATCAGATCTGTGTTTATGATGTTAACTCAAAAACCACATCTACACCTGAGATCAAGATTTTCAAGAACGAAACCCTTCAAACCGAAAAACTATTTAAAACCAATGGGGAAATCTCTGATTTTGACATTTCTGATGACACCAAAAAGATTGCATTTGTTAGCCGTGGGCGATTATTTGTTTCGGATATTGAGGGAAAATATATTCGTGAGATAAATACGTTAAAAACCGAACGGGTTATCGAAGTAAAATGGATGGCCGACAATACCGGCTTGCTTATTACCAGAACAAACAAAGGATGGACAAACCTTTTTACTATTTCTGCTGATAAAAACGAACCCGAAAAACAACTTACAAACACCCAAAAAACCGAACGATTTATAGAGTTAACACCTAAAAAAGACAAAGCAGCTTACATAAGTGGTAATAATAATATCAACCTAATTGATTTAAAAACAAATGATGTAAAAACTATTGTTACCGATGAATTTTGGTTTCGCAGCGACCGACCCCGATTTTCGCCTGACGGAAATTTTTTAACATATACCGCTTATCGAAATTTCGAACCCGATGTTTTTGTGTATGATCTTAAGCTGAATAAAATTACCATTATTACCAACACAGGTGTTCCCGAAACAGAACCATTCTGGTCGCCCGATGGTAAATATCTTTACATATCGGCAA
>JAVEZW010000088.1:0-13158 GCA_034002805.1 Bacteroidales bacterium
AAATTTTAAAAACCGCTAAATCATCGATAATGTTCGATTTCTTCAGCGGTTTGTTTTATTAAGTGCGGATGAAGGGACTCGAACCCCCACGCCTTACGGCACTAGATCCTAAGTCTAGCTCGGCTACCAATTACGACACATCCGCAAAAAGACCGTGCAAAGATATCTATTTTTTTTATATGAAAAACAATTTATATGAAAATTTAGAATAAATCAACCCGATTAGGTATTAAGCTAATTATTAGCAGATTATATTTTGCAAATTTTTAGAGTCTTAATCGTTTTTATTAATATCACGAAGTTCAAAGTTTTTTCCAAGGTAAACTCGCCTTACTTGTTCGTCTTCGGCAAGATCGTGGGCTGTTCCTGATTTTAATATGTTTCCTTCGAATAAAAGATACGCCCGATCGGTGATTGATAAAGTTTCGTGAACATTATGATCGGTAATCAGGATTCCAATATTTTTATCTTTAAGATGTGAGACTATTGCCTGAATATCTTCAACAGCAATTGGATCAACACCGGCAAAAGGTTCGTCGAGCAGAATAAATTTGGGTTTTATGGCAAGTGCGCGAGCTATTTCGGTTCTGCGTCGCTCACCACCTGAAAGCTGATTACCTAAGCTCTTACGGATTTTTGTTAGTCCAAATTCATTAATGAGTGTTTCAACTCTTTCACGCTGTTCTTCTTTCGGAATATCAGACATCTCGAGCACAGCTTTAATATTGTCTTCCACACTTAATTTACGAAATACAGATGCTTCCTGTGCCAGATAACCGATACCTTTTTGAGCACGCTTATACACGGGTTCTTTGGTAATGTCAGTATCATCTAGAAAAATTTTACCAGAAAAAGGAGTAATTAACCCTACAATCATATAAAAAGTTGTTGTTTTTCCGGCTCCATTCGGACCGAGTAATCCGACAATTTCACCTTGTTCAACCTCAACTGAAACACCCTTTACAACTGTCCTTGAACGGTATTTTTTATATAAATCGTCTGTTCTGAGTTTTGATTTTTGTACCTGATCCATGGTAAAAATATTTTTGCAAATGTAAGTATTTTAATCAAAAATAGATATTAAACTAATGATCGCGATTTTAAACCTATGTGATTATATTCAATAAAATTCTAAAACACAATCTGTACAGCTACCCGCACTCCAAACCGATCGATGTTCTCGTGATCGAGGTAGCTTAACCGCCAAACAGCATCAACCCGCAATATTTTTAAAATGTTTTCAATTCCTGCACTTACTTCATAGTAGGGTTTCGACAAACCATTTAGGCCTTCAGGAAATAACATGGCTTCCTGATGTTTCTTATTTAATTCGCCATACAAAAACTTACCAGAAACTACTTCTCTGAGTTCCAGTTTTTTTAGCAAAGGTATTCTGTTAAAGAAAAAACCCTGAAAATGCTGTTCTCCGTAAATACTTATATACTTATCACTTGCAAATTCATAGTAATTCATCATGTTAAATGCAAACTTGTCGAAAGCATAGGTCTCGTTTCCTTCGTGCAATTTAAGTAATGGATATGGTACGCTCCCAAAAACAATTCCTCCATCAACTATATACTTAAAATATCCTAATGGGCTTAATGGTACTTTGTGTGAAATATTGCCACTTATTTTGTAATATTCATATTGGCTCTGAAAAACGTTATTCAATCCTGCAGTAAAGAAAAGATTTAAGATTGGTTTGTCTGTCCCAAGGCTAAAACGCTCAAATTCACCACGAAGGTATTTTTCATTTTTTGCATAGCGAAAATTTAATGTAATCTCTGAAAGCGTGAGGTTCGTTATTGAAAGTGTATCTAAACCAACTTTTCTTTGAAAAGAAATATATTCTGTGGGCTCAATTTGCTTGTAATCAAATGTTAAGGTATTCGAAAAACCTTGAAACCATTCATGCTCATAATTAGTTGTAAAATCACGCACCAAGGACAGCTTGTAATTGGGGTTTCTTCTTAAAATTGAGGTAAAGAAATTGTCCTCAGTAAGGGCATTTGGACTTTGTCCAAGTTGCTGCATATCGTGTTTATATTCAATGCTTAAGGTTCTTCGTGGGTTTTTGTTAAAAACGTACATGGTGTTTGCACCAAATTTAACTCGGTTATCTTTATCGCCATAAGCAATAAAACCTCCGAGCATTAGCTTGGTGCTGAATTTATTACTCGTTCGGGCACTTAACCGATAACGATTTCCTTCAATCTCATTAAAGCTGTACGTTTTATAATATGGACCGAGCTCAAAATATCCAACTTCGAGGTAATACATAGCAAACATCTGGACAATTTTCTCGTACGTTCGATATATAGGTACTTCTTTAATAGAATCAACCATTTTGTATATATCACGTTCTCTTTGAGTCAGATCAACAGGCCGGTAATTGTCCCAGAATGCTTCATCTTGCTTTAGAGCTGTTTCCTTAACAATTACATTATCTTTTATTGAGATAATTTCTGATGGAAGCTCTCTATTGTAAGAAATGTTCATATAATCAGAAGAGTTTCTTCCAAAAAAACCAGTTGCTTTATCGCGTATATTAAAATCAAAGAAAAGGTTATCATGTTTCAGAAACCACACACCGCTATCTAACTGCTCAAATTCATATTCTGCTACAAAATCATTAATGTAATTTATATTAACATCTTTTGCCATTCGCATTTGGATCTTCTTAATAGCAAAAGTAGTGTCGTGTACCCAAAAATCGCCTCTAAAGGTACGCTCCATGGTTCGTTTGGGCACAAAAGAAATTTGATAACACCAATGATTATCAATAAATGCGCTGTCTAATAGATAATATCTGTAATAAAGTAATCCAAAATCAGCAATTGGACTTACAAATCCAGGTTCGAATACGGTTTCGAAGTTTTCGTAAATATTAATTTTCTGGTACATTTTACCAGTAAATTGCGACAGACTTTCGTTATTAAACCCTGATATTTTTGTGGCCGTAATAATCTCCTTTTCTATTTTGGGATCCCGGTTGTAATAATAGTCTGAAAATGTTTCGGTTATAAAAATTGGTAAAAAAGTTTTCCCTGTTATTGCATTTGTATCAACGTAATCGAAAATAAACTGAAAATCTTTTAAAAAGCTTGTTTTCTTAAAGTCTTCATCAATATTATTTACATCTATTTCAAGTTTGTTATATACCTGATAAGCGTATGAATCTAAGTATTTAGGGTTGTTTTTATCTTTATTTGCAATAATTTTTCTAAAAATCGGATGAGCAGGGTTTTCGGATGGCAGAATAACGATTTCATCGAGATAAACTGATTTTGGATAAAGGAAAACATTAAATTCCTGATATTTATTTTTTTGAATGGCTCGTTTTTGCGGTTCGTAACCTACAAAAGATATAATTATCGAATCCGTGGGTGTACGTGTTTCGAAAAAGAAAACACCTTCGGTATTGGTCACTGTTCCAATTGAACTGTTTTTAAACGAGATATTTACAAATGGCAAAGGTTCGTTCGTGGTTGCATCTTTTACCGTTCCTCTGATTTTAGTAACCTGAGCATTAACTCCCGAAACCAGAAAAGCGAATACCAAAACAAAAAGAATATTTAATTTATGGATGTTCTGCATAAAGTAATTAAAGGAAATCAAAGTTAAGGCTATTTCTAAGATTTACTTGTTTTACGTTCAATCTTTTTTGAAATGACAATTCCAACCTCATAAAGAGCAAATAAAGGAATCGAAACCAAAATCTGACTAAAAACATCAGGCGGAGTAATTATAGCTGCAATTATAAGAATTACAATAATAGCATGTTTACGGTATTTCTTCAAAAAAGCAGCACTTACAATTCCTGCTTTGCTTAAAACGTAAATTAATACAGGAAGTTCAAATGCAATTCCTCCGGCAAGCGTAATGGAGGTAACTGTTGAAATGTATGATTTTAATGTTATCTGATTGACTACTTCTGAGCTAACCTGATAAGTACTTAGGAAATCAGTTGATAGAGGCACAATTATGAAATATCCAAAAAGTATTCCGGTAAGAAACAACAACGAAGTTATGATTACCGCACCTCTGGAGTGTTTTAGTTCTTTTTCGTATAATGCGGGTTTAATGAATCGCCAGATCTCCCAAAAAACATAAGGAAAAGCAAGTATTAATCCTGCTACTAATGAGATATTTATATGAGTTGTAAATTGCCCGGTTAAATTAATATTTATTAGTTGTATAGGAACTGAATTAATACACAATGCAGTAATATCCATCCATTCGCCAAATTCGCAGAGTAATCTGTTAGTAATAAACGCAGGGTTTTTTGGTGCCAGAATTATTTTGTCAAAAATTATATCCTTAAAAATAAATGCAACAGTTGATAAAACAGCAATCGAAATTGCCGAACGAACCAAATGCCATCTTAATTCTTCAAGATGTTCCAGAAATGTCATTTCTTTTTTTTCGGCCATCGTGGGTTGGATTAAACAATGCCTTCTTTAAGAATGTCGTGAATATGTACAATGCCAATGTATTTCTTCTTACTAGTAACAATCAACTGCGTGATATGGTTATTTTCCATAAGTTGAAATGCATTTATTGCCAGTTCATCCTTATCAATGGTTTTTGGATTAATTGACATAATATCCTTAGCAGTTAACACATCAATACGGTCATTTTTCTGAAGCATTCTACGAATATCTCCATCAGTAATGATTCCAGCCAATTCATCTTTTTCGTTTAAAACGGCTGTAGCACCAAGTCTTTTAGAACTTATTTCGATGATTACGTTTTTCACATTTTCATTTACTGATACTTTTGGAGCCTCATTATTTTTGTATAAATCACTTACTCTCATATAGAGCTTCTTTCCGAGAGCACCACCTGGATGGTATTTTGCAAAATCTTCGCTCGAAAACCCGCGGTATTCAAGCAAACAAACAGCCAAAGCGTCGCCAATAACTAATTGAGCTGTTGTACTCGAGGTTGGTGCCAGATTATTTGGGCATGCTTCTTTTTCAACCGTTGATTTTAAAACATAATCGGCATTTTTACCCAAAAACGAATCGACACTCGAAACCATTCCTATCAGGGCATTTCCACGACTTTTAATTAATGGCACCAATACTTTTATTTCGGGAGTATTTCCGCTTTTTGAGATACAAATAACTATATCATCCTCTTGAACAATTCCAAGGTCGCCATGTATAGCATCTGCGGCATGCATAAAAATTGCGGGAGTTCCGGTTGAGTTTAAGGTTGCAACAATTTTATTAGCAATATTTGCGCTTTTACCAATACCGGTTACTATTACTCTACCTTTGCTTTTATAAATTAATTTAACAATTTTCTCAAAATCTTTATCGATATAATTAGCTAATTTCTTTATCGATTCAGCTTCCTGTAAAATAGTTTCCTGTGCTAACTTAATAATATCCATGTGCTTATGTTTCTTAGTTGTGCAATGTTGATTAATTTATATTCAATTTAGAATGAATAATTAAACAATTTTTAGAAAATTGTCGTAAATTTATGTACAAATGTATTTAATTTTGGAATATGCTGATTAGGATTAAACCAAATCATCGATAAAAATGAATTCCAAAAGGTCACCGTTTAATTAAAAAGTTTTTAGAATTTTATATTATTTATTGATTTGCTATGAGTTTAGGTGCTGAAGTTTCGTTAAAGGAATATCTTAAAAAATATTTTGGATTTGATTCCTTTAAGGGAAACCAGGAAGTTGTTATCAGAAATGTTTTGAATGGAAATGATTCATTTGTTTTAATGCCTACAGGAGGAGGTAAATCTCTTTGCTATCAGTTACCTTCGCTAATAATGGAAGGAACTGCTATTGTTATTTCACCATTAATAGCCTTAATGAAAAACCAGGTTGATGCTATGCGCGGTTTTAGCACAGAGGTTGGTGTTGCTCATTTTTTGAACTCTTCGCTTACCAAAACACAAATGCAAATGGTAAAACAGGATGTTATAAATGGCAGAACAAAACTGCTTTACGTAGCACCCGAATCGTTAACAAAAGAAGAAAATATTGATTTTTTAAAACAGATAAAAATATCCTTTTACGCTGTTGACGAAGCCCATTGTATTTCAGAATGGGGCCATGATTTCAGGCCTGAATACCGAAGAATACGTCCGATTGTAAATAAGATAGGCAAGGCCCCTATAATGGCTCTTACAGCTACTGCAACACCAAAAGTACAGAGCGACATTCAGAAAAACCTGGAGATGATGGATGCCAACGTATTTAAATCATCTTTTAATCGCGATAACTTATATTACGAAGTTAGACCAAAAGTAGATGCTACAAAGGAAATTATAAAGTTTATTAAAACTAACTCAGGTAAATCGGGGATTGTCTATTGTTTAAGTCGTAAAAAAGTAGAAGAGGTAGCAGAAGCGTTACAAGTTAATGGAATAAAAGCATTGGCCTATCATGCAGGAATGGATGCGACAACACGCAGTCAGAATCAGGATAAATTTCTGATGGAAGATGTTGATGTTATTGTTGCTACAATTGCTTTTGGAATGGGTATTGACAAACCTGATGTGCGATTTGTAATTCATTACGATGTTCCAAAAAGTCTCGAAGGGTATTATCAGGAAACAGGCAGAGCTGGTCGTGATGGAGGCGAAGGTAAATGTATTTCTTTTTATAGTTATAAAGACATTCAGAAGCTTGAGAAATTTATGCAAGGCAAGCCTTTAGCCGAGCAGGAAATAGGGAAACAGCTATTGCTCGAAACCGTTGCATATGCCGAATCATCCATTTGCCGCCGTAGAATGTTACTTCATTATTTTGGTGAGGAATATACCGAAGATAATTGTGAGAACTGCGATAATTGCAATCATCCTAAAGAGGAATTTGATGGAATGGATGATGTAGTTTTGGCATTACAGGCTATAATTGATGTAAAAGATAAATTTAAATCTGAGCATGTTGCCAATGTGCTGGTTGGGGTAAAAAATTCGGCCATAAAATCATATAAGCATCATGAACTTGAAGTTTTTGGACAAGGCTCTGAACACGATACCAAATATTGGAATGCCGTTATAAGACAAGCTCTTGTTGCAGGATTTATTGATAAGGATATCGAAAACTATGGGTTGCTTAAGGTAAATCAAAAAGGTAAAGCTTTTATGGACAACCCTCAGCCTTTTATGTTAAGCAAAGATCATGATTTTGAGGTTGATGATGACGATATTGAAGGTAAGGGCGGTGCTGGTAAATCAGGTGCTGTTGATAATGAATTATTTAACATACTTAAAGACCTCCGAAAGAAAGTTGCTAAGAACCTAAATCTGCCACCATTTGTAATATTTCAGGATCCATCGTTAGAAGATATGGCCATTCAATACCCAATAAATCAAGAGGAGATGACCAGGATTGTTGGTGTTGGAGCAGGAAAAGCACAAAAATATGGCAAAGAGTTTATAGAGCTTATAAAAAGATATGTTGAGGAGAAAGAGATAATCAGACCTCAGGATATGGTGGTTAAATCAGTTGTTAACAAATCCGGTGTTAAAGTTTATATCATTCAAAGCATCGACAGACAAATGTCTTTAACAGATATCGCAAGCGCGAAAGGGCTAGAAATGTCTGAGTTGCTCGATGAAATTGAATCAATCGTTCAGTCTGGAACAAAGCTTAATATCGACTATTATATCAACGAGGTAATTGATGAGGATAAGCAGGATGACATTTTTGATTATTTTAGAGAAGAAGCCGAAACAGAATCAATTGATGCAGCTCTCGAAGAGCTTGGAGAAGATAAATATTCTGAAGAGGAAATCAGATTGGTACGCATAAAATTTTTCTCAGAGCTCGGAAATTAATCCTAATTAATGGATTTATAATAAAAATGTTATAATTTCGATGGGATGCAGAAATGCATCCCATTTTATTAAACTAAAACTCAACCATTGTGGAAAAGATCCTGGAAATTAATAACTTAAGTAAAAATTATGGAAATCTGCAAGCAGTACGTAATGTTTCATTTTCTATAAACAAAGGAGAGGTTTACGGAATTTTAGGACCTAATGGAAGCGGAAAAACTACAACTCTGGCAGTAATTCTTGGAGTTTTAAACTCAAATGGTGGCGACTTTAAATGGTTTGGTCAATCGTTAACAAAGGAAACCCGACAAAAAATTGGAGCGTTGATTGAAACACCAAACTTTTATCCTTACTTAACATTATTTGAAAATTTACAGATAGTTGCCAAAATTAAGAATGTTTCAGACGAAAGTATTAATCATGCACTTGGTGTTGCAAACCTGTTGAAACGCAAGCATGCTAAATTTGGAACACTTTCTTTGGGTATGAAACAAAGAATGGCCATCGCTTCAGTACTAGTTGGCGATCCGGAGGTACTTGTACTCGATGAACCTACAAATGGGCTCGATCCTGAAGGATTTGCTGAGGTAAGAAATATTATTCAATCGCAGGCTGCAAAAGGTAAAACGATTATTTTAGCAAGCCATGTGCTCGATGAGGTGGAAAAAGTTTGTTCTCATGTGGCAATATTAAAGTCAGGCGAGTTAATTTCAAATGGGAGGGTGGGTGAATTATTAACTACCGAAGAAATTATTTATATCCAAAGCAGTAATCAGGAGGAGTTGTTTTCAGTTCTTAAATCTTCCGATATGGTTTTAAAAGTTAGTAAACAGGAAGATGAGCTTAATATAACAATGAAAAAGCCTTTTTCGGCTTCTGATCTCAATAAATATTGCTTTGAAAAGGGATTTGTGTTATCAAAAATTCTTGTTAAGAAGCAGAGCCTAGAAGCTCAATTTCTTGAATTGGTTAAATAAGTTTTAAAATATATTACAATGATAAAAAAGTTATTTCAGATAGAAAAGATCAAAGCTTTATCATATCCGGCATTCAAAACATTAATGATTATTCATTTTTTATTATTTTTTCTTGTTGTATTGGTAGTATCACAGGTACAATTTAGTATGCCAGGATTTTCAATTAAAAAGCTTTACCAGTTTCCGAATATATGGGAGTTTTTTCCATGGGTAGCAAGCTGGTTTAATTTGTTTTTAGCCATTGTAGTAATATTATTAGTGGGAAACGAGTTTTCAAACAGAACATTCCGCCAAAACGTTATTGATGGATTGAGCAGAAACGATCTGATAAAAGGCAAATTAATACTTATATTCTCAATAGCTGTTTACACGTTTGTTATCGTATTTCTGGCAATCATGATTTTTGGTTTGATAAATAGTGATGACTATAGTATGAATGCAATTTTTGGCAAATCATATTTGCTTTTTATCTATTTTATTCAGGCAATCGGTTATATGTCTCTGGGATTAATGATAACAGTAATTTTCAGAAATAATGCACTTTCAATTATCATGTTTATTTTATACTTTTTCCCAATTGAGCCAATTATCCGATTAATATTCGAAGCCCCTGAAAGAAGGTATTTTCCGATAAAGATTATTTCGAATTTAACCCCAATGCCGGAGTTTCTTACAATGACATCCGAAAGCGCAATAACGAATTCATCAGGAAAAAGCGCACTCGATTTACAGGAGATTGGTCTTGCGATAGAACCACTTCCTGTTGAATTAAATGTAGGATTAGCAATTTTTTATATTATTCTGTTTATCTCTGTCACTACAATGTTGTTAAATAAAAAAAGTTTGTGATAATAAAGTAACTCTCATTAAACCAAACCCCTGTCAACGAATCAAATAAATACTTTAAAAGTTAAAAAATCTTTTTAAAATAGTTCAATGAAAAAATTTCTGACTGTTTTTATTACTCTATCCTTAATTGGAATAAATTCAATTTATTCGCAAAACAATCCAAAAACCGGATTAGAACAGATTACTCCAGGGCTAATTAAAAAGCATATCGATTTTTTAGCATCTGATGAGTTAAAAGGTCGCAATACTCCTAGTCCTGGACTCGATTCGGCTGCAGTTTATATTGCAAATGAATTTTCTAAGCTCGGAATAGAAAAAGTAAATGGCTCCTATTTTCAGGACATACCTTTATGCACCAAAGACCTTGATTGTGATAATACATATCTCAGAATTTCTTTTGGAGACAAGGAAAAGGACTTTCTGCTTAAAACAGATTTCAACCCACTTGAGATGACAAAAGACGGAAAGGTTTCTTCTGAAGTTGTATTTGCCGGCTATGGAATTACTGCTCCAGAATATGAATACGATGATTATAAAAATATTGATGTTACTGGTAAAATTGTATTCGTTATGAAACACGAACCCGGAGAAAAGGATGTTAATTCTGTTTTTAACGGAGACAAAGATACCGAACATTCGCTCCTTACACAGAAAATCAAAAACGCACAAGCCCATGGTGCGATTGGATTATTGTTGGTTACTGATCCGCTTAACCATTTATTAATGAGTCCGCAAGGTTATCCGTGGCCAAGCTTATTTTTTAAATCGATGCCTCAGACCAAACTACCCATACAAATTTGTTCTGATGGGAAATCAATTCCTGCAGTTCAGGTTGGCGAAGAAGTAATAAAACATCTATTTGGCAGTGTTCAGGCATTAAAGAATATTCAGCAAAATATTGACTCCACCTTTACACCGCAATCTTTTATTATTGATAAATCTTTCTGTGATTTAAATACAAAACTTAAGGCAAAATCATATACTGCTAGAAATGTTGTTGGTATTATAAATGGTGGTAATGCAAAACTCAAAAACGAAATACTAGTCATAGGTGGGCATTACGATCATGTTGGATACAAGGAAAAGAGCAAAGCCGGCGAGGATTCCATTTTTAATGGAGCCGATGATAACGCATCAGGAACGGCTGGAGTTATGGCCATTGCAAAAGCTTTTAAAAAGATGAAACTACCAGATCGAAGTGTCCTATTTATCCTTTTTGCTGGTGAGGAGAAAGGGTTGTATGGATCGAAATATTATGTAGAAAACCCGTTGTTACCGCTCGAGAGCACTATAGCTATGCTTAATTTGGATATGATTAGCCGTAATAGTGATTCACTCCAGCTTATTGGAGAAAAAGAAAATCCTGATTTGGCCGTAATAGTTAGAAAAGAAGCGACGAATTATCCATTAAAAATAGTTGATTCGGACGATCATCATATCGGAGGAAGTGATCATTATAATTTTTATATAAATGGAGTTTCTTCTTTATTTTTCTTTACAGGTACGCATGATGATTACCACCGTGTGTCTGATAATCCTGATAAAGTAGATCATATAAAAGCATCTAATGTATCAAAACTTGCATTTCAGACAGCCTGGATAATTGCAAACAGTAAAAAACTTTATAAAATCAATAAAAACTAAACGTAAGATTATGAGAAAACAATTTTTAAAAAAGGTAATGGTTATTGCATTGTTAGCAATGTGTGGATTTGGTTATTCACAGGAAGTGGTGTTAAAATATCAGTTTGTTAAGGGTAAAACCTATACACACGAGGTGCAGTTAGCGAACAATATTATACAATCATTTGGTGGACAGGAAATGAAAATGGTAATGGATATTTCTGCTACAAGCGAAATATTTATCGAAAGCATTAATGAGAAATTAGATGTTACAGCATTAGAGCTTATTAAAGACATTTCAATTCATTCTGTTATGATGGGTCGTGATACAACCATGAGTTTTAAAGATATTAACGAAAAAAACAGAGTGGTTTACTCAAAAGATGGCAAGCAGATTTCTAAAGAGCTTATTGATTCTGCAACGATTGCAGATTTAGCAGGAACTACAAATCAGATTTCAAAGTTTATCTATTTACCCGAAAAAGCTGTTAAGGTAGGCGATAAATGGCAAAATGTTAAAACCGACAAAACAGAGATTACAGATAAAAACCCTATTGAAACAATAATTACATCAACAGAAGATTTTACTTTTGTTGGGAAAGAAACAATAGATGGCCAATCATTTGATAAGATTTTAATCGAAAGCACATCAGTAATCGAAGGAAAAGGAACTCAAATGGGAATGGAAATTTTTATGGAAGGAACAGGAAAAACACAGGGTTTTGCTTATTTCGATTCTAAAGCCTCGATAGTTGTTTATACTGAAATAAATACCGATATGGATATGAATCTTGCAATTGCCGGTCAAGAAAATATGACTATTCCAATGTCTCAAAGCATGAAGGTTATTACAAAATTTAATGAAAAGAAATAGGTTAATGACCTCAAAAAGTATTTAAATAAAACAAAAACCTGAGAATTTTCTCAGGTTTTTTTATTCAAATGCAGCGTTTATTTTCTGTGCAATATCTTTAAACTCATCTTCGCTCAATTTTAACTTTGGCTTTGAAAAGCTGGCATCAGCCTCACTGTTAAGAGGTATCAAATGAATGTGAGCATGAGGCACTTCTAATCCTAAAACCACAACACCAACTCGTTTGCATGGAATAGCCTTGTCGATAGCTTTTGCTACACGTTTTGCAAAAAGAGTAAGGCCCGAAAGAGTTTTGTCATCAAGATCGAATAAATAATCGGTCTCGTTTTTGGGAATTACCAAGGTATGTCCTTTTGCCAAAGGGAAAATATCTAAAAAGGCATAATAATTTTCATCTTCGGCAATTTTGTATGATGGAATCTCGCCATGTACGATTTTTGTAAAAATTGATGCCATATTCTTAATTTTAAAGTGAAATTTCAAGCACTTCAAATTCCGCTGTACCTGATGGAATCTGAACAGTAACTACATCGCCCACTTTTTTCCCTAACAATCCTTTTGCAATAGGAGTGTTTACCGATATTTTACCCTCTTTAAGATTAGCTTCGCTTTCAGAAACAAGGGTATACTGCATTACAGCATTGTTCTTTTTGTTTTTAATTTTAACTTTATTAAGAATCTGAACAGTTGAGGTGTTTAATTTAGATTGATCCAGAATTCTTGAATGAGCAACAATATCTTTTAACTTGTTAATCTTCATTTCAAGCATACCTTGGGCCTCTTTAGCTGCATCATATTCGGCATTCTCCGACAAATCTCCTTTGTCACGAGCTTCGGCTATTTGCTGTGAAATTTTGGGTCTCTCAACCGATTCTAATTGTTCAAGTTCTTTTTTAAGTCTTTCTAATCCTTCTTCTGTAACATAAGATATTTTTGCCATACTATTAATTTTTAGCAGGTGTATATAAAATAAATAAAGAAGAATTCTACCTCGGCAGAATCCTTCTTATAATTGCA
>JAVEZW010000089.1:0-13143 GCA_034002805.1 Bacteroidales bacterium
ACTTTTTATACAAGTTTGCCATATCGCTTTTCATGTTTAGCTCGGTAAAAATCTCAAAGCTTTCATTAAAGGAACTAAGTGCCTCAGTATTTTTACCCCATGCAGTATAAACATCGCCTAAATCTCTGAGAGTTCCTGCAATTCCAGGTTTTGCTCCAATCTGAACATAGTATTGATAACATTTATTCAGGTAATCATAAGCTAACTGAAAATTGCCTAACTTAGCATGCAATAATCCCAGGTTTGTTTGTACCTCAGCAATTTTTTCCTTGTCATTTTTTTCTTCAAATATGGAAAGAGCTTGAGTAAAATTATCGAGTGCCGATTTTAGTTGCTCTTGTTTATAATTGATAAGTCCAATACTGTTAAGCATGTGAGCTTGATTTTCTCTATCCCCTTTTTTCTTATAAATATCGAGGGCTTTTAAATAATTGTCAAGTGCGATTGTATAATTGGCTCTGAACTGAAAATAAATATTTCCAATATTGTTTAAAACACTTGCCATACCAATAGAATCTTTATCCTCCTCCTGAATTTTATAGGCTTCCTGGTAATAGTAAATTGCCTGGTCATATTCATCTAAATTTTTATAGATAACACCAATGCTCATGTAGCTTTGGGCAATAAGATTTCTATTGTTTCTGGTAATATTAATTTCAAGATCTTTTTTCCAATAATCAAGTGTTTTGTTGAATTCGCCTTTATAATAATAATTTGCTCCAATGTAATAATACAAATCTGATTTTAAGGATAAACTGTCTATCTCTTCAATAAAATTTATTGCAGAATTAAAGTAATGAATACTAGTATCGTATTGTTGTTCATAAAAAAAAGCGACTCCAATAAGTTTTAAAGAGAAGGCTTCGAAGAACTTGTTTTTAAGCTTTTTAGAGAGTTCAAATGCTTCGTTCGAATATTTTATACAATTCTTTGTATCATAAGTATTGTCATCCAAATATTTTGTACCTAAATCAATTAGCAATTTAACTCTTTCTTCCCCTTCAGCAGTTTTTAAACGATTTTCAAGGGAATCAATTTTACTTTGTGAAAAAAGATTTAGAGAAATAACAAGAAATAGAATTGTAAAAAGTAAATACTTTATTTTAGTTTTTATGAATGGCATACAACTAGTATTGTAATGAATATCAGCTTGTTTGATATTGCTAATTTTTAAACCTTGCATTCTAAAATTAATTATAACTAATCATATATCAAAATATAAGCGAAGTTTTGTCATTTACGACTAATAAATAATGTCAAAATTTCTTCTGTAACCCACTATTTAAGACATTATGACGTATTTTTTGGATTGGTATTTATTTTGAAAATGAATGGTTAAAAAACAATGTTTAACCAAAATAATGGAGGATAAAGCTATGATACCTATGTTAAGAAACAAACGTTTTTTACCAAGCTTCGAGGATGAGATTTTTGGTAAAGATTTTCTAGCTGATTTTTTTGATAATTCAGCTAATAAAAGCATTCCGGAGGTTAATGTAATTGAGAATGCTGAAGAATTCCGAATTGATGTGGCTGCTCCGGGTTTGGCAAAAGAAGATTTTAAAATCGATGTACACAACAATGTACTCTTGATTTCTTCTGAAAAAGAAACAAAAAATCTGGATGAAAAAGAAAAGTATGTTCGTCGTGAGTTCAGCTACAGCTCATTCCAACGTACTTTCAGTTTGCCTGAAACTGTAAATCAGGATAAAATTTCAGCGAAACACAGAGATGGAATCTTGAGCATCTCAATACCTAAACGCGACGAAGCGAAAGAAAAACCCAAACGCGAAATTAAGATTTCATAATTTACTGAATAAGCAGGATTAATTCCTGCTTATTTTATTTGTACTCGTTACATTTATTAATCACAACATTGTATATTTGAGGAAAATAATTGGATCTAATACACAAATAGTATGCAGGTAAAAGGCACAGGTATAAAAACCACCAAGGAATTTGTAAAACTGAATTTTCCTCAGGGTTATTCGAATTGGATTAATTCATTATCACCTAAATCAAAGGAGCTTTATACAGGAAATACTGAATTTACCGATTGGTTTCCTATTGATGAGGCCTATATCAAGCCTGTTGATAAAATAATAGACTTGTTTTATAAAGGTGATGCAAGGGCTGCCGGTGAAGCGCTTGGTTGGTTTAGTGCCGAATACGCATTGAAAGGAGTTTATAAAGTGTTTTTACTTGTTGCTTCGCCCCAGTTTTTAATGAAACGAGCCACAAAAATTATGACTACATATTATCAACCTTGCGAAATAAGTGTAGCCGAAAATGGAAGCAAATCGGTTGTTTTAACTATATCGAAGTTCTCCTTAATAAACCCAGCGCTTGAATACAGAATAGGAGCCTGGTGTCAGAAAGCCCTGGAACTTGCCAATTGCAAAAATCCAAAATACGTTTTAAGAAAAGCATTAACTAAAGGTGATCAGGTTACCGAAATGGTTTTTAATTGGGATTAGTTTAGGATAAAAGATACAAGGTACAAGATACAAGATAAAAGTAAAAAGTTATTAGATACAAGTTAAGAACAACTGGTACATCTTTTCTATTATTTCTTTTCTGAAAAGTATTTGCAGTATATGGAAATTCCGCAATTTTCACATTGTGGTTTACGCGCTATGCAAACATACCGGCCATGAAGAATTAACCAATGATGAGCTATCGGAATTAGATTCTCTGGAATATATTTTATTAATTGTTTTTCTGTTTCCAACGGATTTTTTGCATTTGTAGTAAGACCTATGCGTTTTGAAACCCTGAACACATGAGTATCAACAGCCAAAGCAGGTTTATTATAAACTACCGAAGCAATTACGTTAGCTGTTTTACGGCCTACACCAGGTAGTTTTTGAAGTTCATCAATATTGTCTGGTACAATTTCATTAAACTTTTCGACAAGCATTTTGGCCATTCCTACCAAGTGTTTTGCTTTATTATTAGGGTATGAGCAGCTTTTAATGTATGAAAATACTTCATCAACGGATGCTTGTGCCATTTCGTAAGCTGTTGGAAATCTCTCTAGCAAAGAAGGTGTAATTAAATTAACTCTTTTATCGGTGCATTGCGCACTTAAAATAACAGCAACAATTAATTCGAATGGAGTTTTGTAGTCAAGTTCGGTTTCTGCTATGGGTTGATTTGTTTTAAAATAATCAATTATCTTTTCAAATCTCTCTTTTTTAGTCATGTAGATAATTAATGAATAGGTAGTTCAAAATAAAATTTAGTTCCTTTATTAACCACAGAATCGTACCAAATTTTTCCGTTTAGCAATTCCAGATATTTTTTTGCCAGAGTAAGACTAATACCAAGTCCTCCTGAGTTTTTTGGTATGTTTTTGCCTTTTTCAAACTGATTAAAGATCGAATCACCATATTCTTTAGGAATACCGATACCTGTATCCGAAATATAAAACTGTAAATACCCTTCAGAAATGGTAAAACCATATTCAACCTTTCCTTTATGAGTAAATTTTATGGCATTACTTAGCAGTTTAAATAAAATCTTTTTAAGTAAATGATTATCTGTTTTAATTAAAAAGGTCGAATACCTCGAATCAGGGACGAAATTAATACTTAGTTGGTCTTTTGATAAGCTGTTTTTTATTGCCAGGTAATCATCTTTTAAATTATTCATAAAGAAATAAATATCGAAGGTTTCCTTATAAATAAATAGCTGATTTGAATTAATAAGTGATAAATCAACTAATCCTTCGATAGTCGAAATCAATTCATCACTGTTTTTCTTAATGATATTGGCCGCTTCAATTTTTTCCTGATTTGAAATTTCAACATCAACCATTAACGACGAAAAACCAACGATTCCGTTTAAAGGAGTTCGTATTTCGTGCGATAGAATATTAATAAAATTTGTTTTTAACTCATCAGCAATACTAACATTTTGCTCAGCAAGAATTAGTTGTTTGTTGAGCTCTTCGAGAATATCTTTCTGTTCCGATATCTTTTTGTTCTGGGCAATCAGTTTTTTGTTTGTTCTTCTGTAATTAACGATAAAAACTATCGCCGAAACGCTTATTATGAGTAACAAAACAGTAATTATAAGCAGATAGATGGTAACCGATTTTTGTTTATCAATTTTTAACAGATTTATTTCGTTTTCTTTTTGTGTTATATTCAACTTGTTTTCAAGAGCGCTAACCTGATTAATTCTTTTAATATCAAATACTTGTTGGTATGCCTCAATATATTTGGTATAATAGTTATTTGATTCTTGATACTTACCTAGTTTATTATATCCAAGGGCCAACATATTATAAATATCAACAAGCTCGGATTTGTTGTTAAATTTTTTCGCAATTGGTAAGGCATCTTTTAAAACACTGATGCAATTTTTAAAATCGTTTTGTAAGCTATAAAACCTACCGTAGGCAATATATGTTCTTACTAAGCCAGTACTGTCTTTTGCAATATTATTCAGTTTTATGGCTTCTTCAAGATATGATCTTGCCGAATCCATCTGGTTTATATTTGCATAAACAGTAGCCATAGTTGAATAGGATCTTCCGGCATTTCTAAAAAGTTTATTTTCAGTTTCGAGAGCAATCCCTTTTTTAAAATAAATAATTGAGGTATCGTAATTCATCAATTTATTGTAAACACGACCCATATTAGCGTATATAACTCCAGCATATCCCATCTGCCCACTTTTCATAGCTATCTCAGAGCCTTTTCGAAAATTCTCTAATGCATCAGAGAATTCCAGAATCCCTTCGAAATAAAGCCCCGTATAATTAAAAACCTCATACCGGTTATTAATTAAACCTTCCGATTCAAAATACTGTTTTACTTTAAAGGTTATTTCCAAACCCCGGCTATAATCTCCTGTATCCCAATAAATGTTGGCAATTCCAACAAAAATGGAAGTAACCAATTCGTGTTTATTTATCATTGCAACTTCTAACCCTGGGGAATAATAATAAAGGGCACTATCGTACTGGCTTTTTAATTGAAAATGATGACCCAGCTGATAATAACAAGTAATAATACCCTTGCTATAATTTATTTCTTTAGAAAGATTGAGTGTTTCAATTGCAATAGTTCTAGTACTGTCGCTATTTAGATTAGGGTCTTTTAAAATGAGTTCTAAGTTTTTTTCAATAAGTAAAATGTCTTTATTCAAGGGTCTGTTTTCCTGAATTAATGGTGCAGCGAATAATCTATAACTATTTAATAAAAATAAGATTATAATTAAAATATGTTTTTTACTTACTATCATACATCAAATTATAATGAAATTTAGCTAAATAGATTTACAATACAAAAAAGTAGGTTGATTTTTTATATTTTAGCATTAAACCGATTATTTTATAAGTGAAAACTTTACCAACCTTTTACTTTTAGAAAGTAAAATATAAATAACTCAATTTTTTGGCTTAGTCTGATTATTTGTGTTGTTTTGCAAATGAATCCTTTTTTACTTTTATGATTAACTATTTGCAGGTTGAAGATCTTAAAAAATCGTTTGGTGATTTGTTGCTTTTCGAAAATGTAAGTTTTACTATCGATAAAGACCAAAAAGTGGCACTTATTGCAAAAAATGGTACCGGAAAAACGACTCTTTTCAACATAATAACAGGAAAAGATTCTCAGGATTCGGGCAAAATTACTTTTCGAAATAACATTTCCTTTGGATTTCTTGAACAGAACCCACCATTAAACGAAAACAATACAATATTAAACGAGGTACTGCATTCATCTGTTAAAATAAAAGAAGCCATTATTCAGTATGAAACAGCCATAAAAAATAACGACAAAGCATTACTTTCAATCGCCACAGAGCAAATGGAGAATACCGGAGCCTGGGATTATGAGGTAAAAGTAAAATCAATTCTTACCAAGCTTAAAATTGATCGTTTTGATCAGAAAATTTCAACACTTTCGGGAGGTGAGAGAAAACGTGTTGCTCTGGCATCTGTACTAATCGAAGAGCCTGATCTTTTATTACTCGATGAGCCTACAAACCATCTTGATCTGGACATGATAGAATGGCTCGAAAACTATCTGAAGAATACCAATTCAACTTTATTAATGGTAACGCACGACAGGTATTTTCTCGATCGCGTTTGCAATGAAATTATAGAAATGGATAATTCTAAAATATACAGTTATAAAGGTAATTATACTTATTTTATTGATAAAAGAGAAGAAAGGCTAAGTAACGAGGAGGCTTTGGTTGAAAGAGCAAAAAATATACTCAGGAAAGAGGAGGATTGGATGCGTCGTATGCCTAAGGCACGAAGCCATAAAGCAAAATACCGAATCGATAATTATTTTCAGCTTAAAGATGTTGCTTCTCAAAGCAGAAACGATGATCAGATGCAGATAAACGTTCAGTCATCGCGAATGGGCAAAAAAATTCTGGAAGTAAAGAAACTAAATAAGCAGTTTAATGATTTTTCTGTTTTAAAAGACTTTTCGTATAACTTCACTCGGGGCGAAAAGATTGGAATTGTTGGCGACAATGGTGCCGGAAAATCAACGTTTCTTAATATAATCACCCAAGGTATTCAGCCCGACTCTGGATCTATTGATGTTGGGCAAACAATTGTATTCGGATATTACAAGCAGGAAGGGATTAAGTTTAAAGAAAATCAACGTGTTATTGATATCGTTCAGGAAATTGCCGAAGTGGTTACATTGGGCGATGGACGGCAAATGGGAGTCAAGGAATTCTTAAATTATTTCCTTTTTCCTTTTGATATGCAATATACACAGGTTTCAAAACTTAGTGGTGGCGAAAAAAGAAGGCTTTATCTGGTTACGGTTTTAATGCGTAAACCAAATTTTTTAATACTTGATGAGCCCACCAACGACCTGGATATTATGACTTTGGGTGTTCTGGAAGATTATCTTACTACTTACGATGGTTGTGTGTTGGTGGTATCACACGATCGTTATTTTATGGATCAGATTGTCGATCATCTCTTTGTTTTTCAGGGAAATGGTGTTATTAAGGATTTTCCGGGTAATTATTCGCAATATCGCGAGTGGATTATAAAAACTGAAAAAGAAGCATTTAAAGAAAATATTGGATCGGCAAAGAAAGAACAACCTAAAACTGATAAACCTAAAACAAAGCTTTCGTTTAACGAAAAACGTGAATACGATAAGTTAGAAAAGGAAATTGCCGATCTGGAAATTGAAAAAAGTAATCTCGAAAATGAAATCAATACAGGCAATTTAAAAAGCGAAGATTTAATTGCCAAATCTCAACGAATTGGCGAAATAATAAAGTTACTCGACAGTAAAACAGATCGTTGGATAGAATTGAGTGAGTTTCTATAAATTTTTGTATCTTTCTGAAAATACATTAATATGGATTTCGGACAGCTTAAACCTCTTCAGGAAAGAGCAAAAGAGCTCACCTGCATTTACGAAATTGAGGAAACTCTTCACAACTCATCGTTAGAATTTAACGAAGTAATAAACCGAATTCTTCAAATTATACCCAATGGGTGGCAATTTCCTTCAGTTTGTTCTGCTCAAATTGATATCGATGGTGAAATATACCAACTTCCTGACTGTAAAGTATCTGATTGCTTTCAGGTTGCGGAGCTTATTGTCGATAACAATATTATTGGATCAATAAAAGTTTTTTACCAAACTATACCTTTTCAAACAAATCCATTTTTACCCGAAGAGCAGAAGCTACTAAATACAATTGCTCAGACTTTAAGCCAGTTTATCTTTTATAATCGACTGGGAGGAACAGTAAAGCTTTTGTCAGAAAATACTGAGAATGTTGAAGGTGCAAAATATCTGAAAAGTTTTGGTGATGAACATTGGAAATGGCGATTTCGAATGGCACAAACTATTGCTGATAAAACAGATTTTGAGTTTTATGGAATAGAGGCAATTTATCTTATCGGTAGTGCAAAAGAAACAAATGCTGGCCCGGCAAGTGATATAGATTTGCTGGTTTATTTTACAGGAAACGATCTTCAGTTAAGCATATTCAAATCATGGATTTCGGGCTGGAGCTATTCGTTGGCAGAGCTTAATCAGCAAAAAACAGGATATATCCTCGACAAGGGTATTATTGATTTACATATTATTACTGAAAAAGAAATTTCGGAAAACGGCAGTTTTGCTGTAATGATAAAAAATCCATTTAATCAGGCTCGTTTACTTAGAAAAAAATAAATTATGCTCTGTTTTTTTGTTTCAGATTTACATGGTAAAACGGATCGGTATCAGAAACTTTTCAGTTTGATACGTAATGAAAAGCCCAATGCTGTTTTTATTGGTGGCGATCTTTTCCCGCATAACAATAATAAACCCAACGAATTTAATTTTAAAGATACTGATGATTTTATTGATGATATTATTGTTTCAGGATTCCGCGACTTAAAAAAACAACTTTTAGATCAATATCCTGAGGTATTTATCATACTGGGTAATGATGATCCTAAAATAGAAGAGCAGAGAATTATAAATGCAGAATTATCAGGAATCTGGAAATATATGCATAACAAACGCACAACCTGGCAAGGGTTTGATATTTTTGGTTATTCAAATATCCCACCATCACCATTTTTGTTAAAAGATTGGGAACGATACGATGTTTCTCGGTATGTTGATCCAGGATGTATTCACCCAACCGAAGGTAAGCGCACAACGAACGATAATACTGATATCGAATATGCTACAATACAAAAAGATATCGAAGAACTAACCAAAGGCTTTCTGCCTGAAAAATCAATTTTTTTGTTTCATTCGCCGCCTTATCAAACGAACTTAGATCGTGCTGCTTTGGATGGAAAAACATTCGATCATGTTCCTTTAGATGTAAATGTAGGGAGTATTGCAATTCGTCGGTTTATCGAAAATAAACAACCGCTATTAACTCTTCATGGTCATATTCACGAATCATCAGAAATTACAGGTCATTGGTCAGACAAAATTGGAAACACAATACTTTTTTCTGCAGCTTATAATAAGCCAGAACTTGCTGTTGTTAAATTTGATCCTGAAGATTTAGGACAGGCTGAAAGGATTGTTATTTAAAAGGTAAGAGGCATAAGGTATAAGGTAAAATGGCAACCAGTAACCAGTAACAAGCAACAAGCAACAAGCAACCAGTAACAAGCAACCAGTAACAAGCAACCAGTAACAATTCTCTCCTAAATTTTGATCCTTACAATAAATTCAGTACTTTCATTTCGATTTTAAACAAACAGTTATGAATACATTTGGCCGAATATTCAGAATTCATATTTATGGCGAATCGCATGGTAAGGAGTTAGGAATACTTATTGATGGTTGTCCTGCAGGGTTGGAAATTAATGAGAATGATTTTCACGAGGATATTATGCGTCGTAAAGCGGGAGTAAAGGGAACTACTCCGCGACTCGAAGATGATATTCCTATAATTAAATCAGGCCTTTTTAATGGTAAAACCACCGGATCGCCTATTTTAATAGGATTCGAAAATAAAAATGTTAAGTCCGAAGATTATCGGGAGCTTTTAGCCATGCCTCGACCTGGTCATGCTGATTTTACTGCTAAAATGAAATTTGGCGGCTACAACGATCATCGTGGCGGTGGTCATTTTTCAGGTCGACTAACACTTGGATTAATTGCTGCTGGTGTAATTGCAAAAAAACTTATTAATCCTTTGTCTGTTAAATCTAAACTGATTGAAGCCGGCGGTTCGCAAGATATAGAAAAAGCAATAGATCAAGCCCTTAAAAACAATGATTCTATTGGCGGCATTGTTGAATGCAGAGTTGAGAATGTTTCTGTCGGATTGGGCGAACCTTTCTTCGATTCGTTTGAATCATTAGTTAGTCATATTGTTTTTGCTATTCCTGCAATTAAAGGAATCGAATTTGGTTCTGGATTTCAGTCTGCAAAAATGACTGGCAGCGAACATAATGATCCATATACTGATTTACATGGAAAAACAAGTACGAATCATTCTGGTGGAGTAGGAGGAGGAATAACAAATGGAAATGAAATCTATTTCAGAATTGCAGTAAAACCTACATCAAGCATTGCTGCTTCTCAGCAAACCATGAATTTCGAGACTGGTAAAACTGGAAAACTTGAAATCAAAGGCCGTCATGATACTTGCATTGCTTTGCGTGTTCCGGTTGTGCTCGAAGCTGCAACTGCAATTGTTTTAGCTGATTTAATGATGCTGGAACAAAAAATACCTGGGATAATCCAATAGCGATATACTTTTTTTTCATGGAAAGGACAATAAATAAAATATGGATTATCCTTTTTGAGGGATTTTGTATGTTGTTAGCTATAAATCTTTTTTTTATACCATCCTTATACTATAGCAATTTGTCTGAGCTGATTCCTGTTCATTATAGCATTAAAGGAATTCCTGATTCTTATGGCCATAAAAGCACCCTGTTTTTATTAGCTGCAATTGGTTTTGTTATTTATTTAGTTTTGTTATTAATAGGTACTTTGGACGGTAATCGTTATAATATTCCTTTTAAAGCATCTCCAAAAGAGAGAAAACGAATTGTAAAACATGTTCAATTTGTTTTTCGTATGTTACGTTTTAATCTTTTGGTAATTTTTAATGGAGCTATTACAGGGATTATTTTGATTGCAATGGGCTATATGAAAGCATTTGGAAGTATTACCTTCTTTATTATCCTTCTGTTAATAGTTTTGCCAGTAGTATATCTGTTTGCGAGAATGAAAAAAAACACGTTTAAGGTAAATGGAGTGTAGAACACTTTTAGCTTTTCAAGAATGAATAGGTTGAATAATTATTAAAGGTAAAGCTCAATTAACAGTTCACAAATCACCAATCACCAATCAGTGCTATCCACTCACTATAACTGAATTTTAAGTATTTTAGATGTTGTGGCTGTAATTTTAAACCTTTCGTCAGTTCTATATCCAATAATCCAAACGATTTTATTTCCGCTTTCGATTATCCAGGTGTTTTCTTTTTCAGCAAGAGAGAGCTTTTGATCGATAAAAAAATCACTTACTTTTTTAAGGTTTTTCATTCCTAGTGGCATAAAATAATCGCCTTTTTGCCATTTTCTAAGGGTTAAAGGAAAAACCAGCTTGTCGAAATCAAATTGCCCGATGGTTGTTTCTTTCAGAATTGAGTATGTTGAATTTATTTCCTCTTTCTTTATTGTAAGATTTATTGGATAATGGAGACCTGTACAATCATCATTGATATAAAAGACCTGATTTGTGAGCACTGTAATTTCATCAACAATTAAATTCGTGCGATCTTTTAAAATGCGATGTGTTGCAGAAAAAAACTGTTTACCTGCAGTGTTGTCAAATGAGGATACTATATTCTGAATTTGTGTAACTGAAAAACCGTATGGTTTTAAAAATTCATGCAGATATGTTTCAACAGGATCGAGCTTTTTAAGTTCATCAATTTTAAGCAATACTGATTGGTCTTTTTGCGAAACAACCAGCTCATATTTGTTTTCGATTACCTGATTATAGATTTGTTCGGTTTCTTTAATTCGCTGAATATTCTCCATCATGGTTTTGCGAAAAGATGGATTTAGTTGCTCAATCGCAGGTATTATCTCATGTCTTACCTTATTACGGATATATTTTAGTGAACTGTTTGATGAATCTTCGCGATATAAAAAGTTATTTTTTCCTGCAAAATCAACAATATCTTTACGTGTGGCAAAAAGTAAGGGCCTTACAATATGCTCGGTTTTGTTTCTAATGCCAACAAGCCCTTTAATTCCTGTTCCACGGATAAGGTTAATAAAGAATGTTTCAATCTGATCATCAGCATTATGCGCGATAGCAATGTATTGGTAGTTATTTGTATTTCGTATTTCTTCGAACCATTCGTAGCGTAAGTCGCGCGCAGCCATTTGAATTGAAATTCCTTCGTTTAAAGCAAAAGCTTCTGTACTAAATCTTTTTGTGTAGTAAGAGACATTATAATTATCGGCCAGATTACGCACAAATTCTTCGTCCTTATCCGATTCATCGCCTCGCAAGCTGAAATTGCAATGTGCAATACCAATCTTCAATCCTGATAAACGAAATAGATGAAACATCACGATAGAATCAATTCCTCCGCTTATGCCAAGTAAAATGGAATCCGTTTTTCTAAAAAGGTTATTAATTCGATTATAATTTTGAAACTGCTCAATCATGATTTTAGATTAAACAAATTTGTTATTGCTTTAGCTTTAACCATACATTCTTCGTATTCCTTTTCGGGATCCGATAAACTGGTAATAGCTCCACCAACGGTAAAAGATACATAATTTTTTTGTTGATTGTACAAAATACTTCGAATAACAACATTAAAATCAAAGTTTCTGTCAGGAGTTATATATCCAACAGCTCCGGAGTACAATCCTCGTTTTGTTTTTTCGTATTGTTCGATAAGCTGCATCGCCCTTATTTTAGGCGCTCCAGTCATCGAACCCATTGGAAACATGCTTTTAATAACCTCAATAACATCAGTGCTATCATCAACCTCTGATGTTACGGTCGATATTAATTGATGAACCTGTTTAAAACTATAAACTCCAAAAAGCTCTTCCACTTTTACAGTTCCTTTTTTGGCTGTTCGGGATAGGTCGTTCCTAACCAGATCAACAATCATCACATTTTCTGATCGTTCTTTTGGGTCATTGTAAAGTCGATTTCTTAATGTATCATCTTCTTCGGTAGTTGCACCGCGTTTTATTGTTCCTTTTATGGGCTGAGAAATAATTTTGCTTCCGATTTTTTTAATAAATCTTTCGGGACTGGCACATATTAAGTATTTATTATGTAACTTATAAAAACCCGAGAATGGGGTAGGAGAAATTTCTTTAAGCTGAAGATAAATGTCTAAAGGATTTGCGTGTGCCTTAAAAAAGAACTCCTGACAAAGATTTACTTCGTAAATATCCCCCTTCTGAATATGTTCTTTGATTTTGGTTACTGTACGCAAATAGTCAGATTTTGAAAATCTCGGTTTCAATTCAATTTTTGCATCCAGTTTTTTTTGTGTACCTATTATTATATGGTTAATTTTCTCAACTATATTCTTGATTTCAATTTCAGTATATTGATTTGTAAAATAGTGAATATCAACTTGATTTTGTTTACAGGTTATAACAATCTCTGGCACAAAAAAATGAATCTC
>JAVEZW010000090.1:0-13116 GCA_034002805.1 Bacteroidales bacterium
GTAATGTCTGTACAAATAAGAATATCATTTAGTAAATTTTGATACATTTCTCTTGTTTCTGCCTTTGTAATAAAAGTGTCGTCGTATTGCGTTAGGCGATTACCAGCAAGCGCAATAGCATTCCATTCTAGTTTAAAGCCTGAATCATTGCTACTGTCCATTAAAATATTTGGCAATTTTTTCAAATCTTGTATTACAGCTTCGTACTTGATTTTATCAGTAAGGGAATGATAATAATTTTCAAAATTATATTTTGATGGAATTCTTAAACCAAACTGGTAGTAAAGTTTATTCCATACTTCATTAAATTGGTCAGGTAAAGTAGTCTTTAAAAATGCCTGTACATCACTATATTGATAAGCATTTAATTTTTGTAAAAGATGCTTTAGTTCATCATTTTGTTGCTGAGTACCATAACCTGAAACACTATTTACTATTGCCGAAGAAAGATTTATTATTTTATTGATTAAATTTTTTAATTGTACATTTTCCTTTGATGTCGAATTATTTGCAGCAATCAAATATGCATATGCAAAACCTTTAATTTTATTTTTTTGATTATCATTTTCCACCTCTTGATAATTGAGACTTGGCAAATCAGAAATTGCGTTCAAATTGTATTCTTGCATTTCTCCTTGAAAGACCTCAATGTTATTCATATATAGGCTAACCAATTTTGTTTCAGCACTAGAATCAGAACGTGAGAGAATGGTTCTTTTATGCTCAGAAGTATAGAAATAAATTCTTGAACTAAACGGATTCAAGTAAACTGTTCTATCAATTTGCCATATGCCATTATGTAGCTTTTTCAATCCTTCTAACTCGGAATCAATATCAACTTCAACTACCATTGGGTAGTTGACAATTTCACTTTTAGGTATTTGAAATTTAGGAAAGACTTCATATAAAAGAAACGAGTTATTAAGTACATTTAACTCAACCTTCTCAAATGTTTTATACCCAAAGTTTCTTTGCATATAAAATGAAATAGGAGATACTGACTCGCAGGACATTATATTATTGAAGTTCAAGGAACTTGTTGGTATAAATAGTTTCATAATGTCAAATTTTAGATATTATCAATTTCGTCAAATTCCGTGGTTTTATAAAGACTTTCTGGAACATTGCCGTCAATAAATGAAGTTAAATCATTGCTGTGTAAAATATACAAATTCTTATAAGTCCTTGTCATTGCGACATACAGCGATTTCTGCTTGCTATATCCATCATCATCATTTTCAATAGTACAATCAGGCAAAAATACTGTTTCAAATTGTAATCCTTTTGCTGAATGATATGTCATTAATTTAGGATTAGAAGTTTCAAAATTTAAAGTATTTCTGCTATTTCTCCAATTTGCCCTATCTTCAAACTTAACTTCATTATTTATCCCTTTTTGAGTTAATACTTCGCTTGCACTTTTAACCTGTTCATTATGCGGAAACAATATCCCGACATCTGTAAGGTTGTTGTTTTTTATTATTCTTGCAATTGCTTCAATTTGCTTGTCGTAATTTGGATAAGATAAAATTCGAGGAATGGAATTTTCGTTGCTTTTATATGTCCCTTCATTATATCGAGTTCTCACACCAATATAGCTTTCTGTAACTTTTGCTATAGGTTTTGGTAATCGATAATTAAAATATAGTGGAAATTCCGATAAACCTGCTTGATAGGCAATATCTCTAACGTCCTGTGTATCTTTTAATCCATCATAAATCGATTGGGCAGTGTCTCCAAAAAAGAAAAAATGTTTTCGCGTAGCTTTTTTGAATTCATCAATTTCTTCTTTTGTAAAATCTTGAATCTCATCAACAATTATAAAATCTGATTTAGGACAGTCTAGTCTATTTTTCCAATGCCAGTGATAATTGAAATCATTTTTTAATTCTAGTGCTTGTCGCCCTGAATTCATATAACTGCTTAATGATTTAGTAAAAACAATAATTTGATAATCATTGCCTTTTTCCTTTTGAATCTGTTTTGCTTTATGTAATGCAATAACAGATTTACCACTTCCTGCACAACCTGAAACAACCATAGATTGGTCAAGAGTACGGTATAATAAATTTCTTTGGTAATCATCTAAATCAGATTCTTTTATAAAAAAGTCTTTCTTTGGCATATCTTGAAGTTTAAATTTTGGTAACTAATCAGTGCCTAAAGTGAGCTAGAGTTTGGAGTACTTAAAGTTAAAAAAAGCGAGGGGTTTATTAACATTTTTAAGGGTGAAATTAACATTTTGGTAGTTCATAAAACTGGCTTTGCAAAAAAACGGACACATATTAACAAATAAGTTTTTTAGTGTTTGATAAATAAGCGATTACGTTCTTTGAAATGATGGATATCAGGGTTAGCTTTGCAGCATAAGACATGGAGACCTCTGATAAAATAATCATCGAAGAATTGAAGCGCATCATTATGATGCAGGCGCAGGAAATTACCCGTTTGATGAAAAAGGTCGATTTCCTTGAAAAAGAGTTGGCAAGATACACAACAAGAAAAGACAGTAGCAATAGCTCTTTGCCGCCTTCTAAGGATGAGAACAGGCCACCACACACAAGCAGCCTTCGCGAGAAGAGTGGTCGTAAAGCAGGAGGACAACCAGGTCATGAAGGCAAAACACTGGAGATGACTGACGTGCCAGATGAGATTATTGAACATCATGCGTGTTTTTGTTCTGAATGCGGCAAAGATGTGAGTGGTCTGCCTTTCGAACTTTTCGGCAAGCGACAGGTTATTGATATCCCGACTATCAAACAAATAGTTACGGAACACAGAGTTTATCGTTGCAAGTGTGCATGTGGTCATATTGTGGAAAGTGATTTCCCTGTTGGTGTTGATAGTGCGGTGAGATATGGTAAAAATATTGAAACTCTTGTTGGCTATCTCAGTGTAAGACAATACCTCCCGTTCAAGAGACTTAAGGAACTGCTCAATGACATCTTTACGGTTCAGGTTAGTGAAGGGGGACTGCATTGTTTGTTGAACCGGCTGGCATCGAAAGGTGTTACCGGCTATGAAATGATACGCCAAAAAGTACTTAACAGCGGGGTTATCGGCACAGACGAAACCGGGGTGAAAATCAATGGGAAAAAGCATTGGTTCTGGACATGGCAAAATAAACGTGCTACTTTTATTGCCGCTTCTACCAATCGGGGAACGACTACTATTGATGAGAATGTGAGTGGTATTTCCCGGGAAGCTGTACTTGTTCATGATTGCTGGAAAGCTCATTTTCAAACCCCGGTAAAAGCACATCAGTTGTGCACAGCTCACCTTGAACGAGAAACTAAATATCTGGAGGCATGTTACAAAGTTGCCTGGCCCACCAGATTCCGGGTAATGCTCAGACAAGCTCATAAACTTAAAAATCAATTTACACGTGCTGACTATTTTTATCCAAACCCTCAACGGGATCTTTTGGAAAGAGAATTGGATAATTTGCTGGCAGACACTTTGGATCCAAAGCACAAAGAGATGATTGCTTTTCAAAAGCGAATTATCAGATATCGTGATCATGTCTTTACCTTTCTCTATCATCCGGATGTTCCTCCTGATAATAATGGTTCTGAAAGAGCCATTCGAAATGTCAAGGTAAAACAGAAAATATCCGGACAGTTCAAAATACTGAGTGCTGCTGAGAACTTCGCTATCCTGAGATCCATTATTGACACTGCTATTAAAAACAATCAAAATGTGTTACATGCGTTGAGTGTCATTGCCGATTATAAAACAAACTGATTCAATCTTTAGATATTAACTTTAGGCACTCTAGGCACTTTAGGCACTTTAGGCACTGATTAGTTACGAATTTTGTAATTATCTTTTACTTGTTCTCCTTGACTATTTGGGCAATACTTACCCAAGTTATCATCCTTTTCTAAAATATTTATGTAATAGCAACTGCTTTCAAATAAAGATATTTGATTGACAAAATCGGAATTTCCTAAAATCCGATATGTAACCCTGCTTTTATCATTTTTTTTGAGAGAATGGGAAATATCAAAAGTACGTTGAGTAAAGCACAGTTCTTTACATTCTTTTTCAAACTCACCACAAGTAACAGGGACTAAAGTCTTATAACCTGCCAGTTCTCTAATTGCTCTATTTACTTGGATATTCATTAAAATTGGATTATAAGTTATTCCAACTTTTGTAGTTACATCCAATAGAAAAAACAATCCTGTTTTTGAAAGCAATGGCAAACAAAATTTTGTTAAGTCATAATAGAAGTCAGCATTTCCTTCAGCAATAAGTTCACACCCCATTTTAAATGACATAATAAAATCATATTCTGAATCTAACACCCAGTCTAAATCTTTAACCGAAACTATTGATTGTGTTTTTGTAGTCAGGTTTATAGAAAAAGTTGCTTTGGTAGAAAATTCAAATAATAAGTCACTTAAAACATTTAAAGCATTGGTATGCCCATCTATGGCAACAATATTTACTTTTTTAGTAGCTATACTGTATTTATTTATGGCAACTAATAAACCCATCAAATTACCACCTGTACCACATCCAATATCAAGAATATTTATTTCTTCTTTTGATGCTATATTTGAATATTGCTTGCTTTCAAAAATATTATCAAATACACAAAAACATTCGCCATAACTTCTTGGGAAATACGTACCGAGATAAACTTTTAATTCTTCATCTGACAGATTAAGATTTTTATCGTACCGTTGGTGGTCAGGAGAATATTGCGCATTGTGCTTCTCAAAAATTCTTTGTTGTAGCCAAGTAGGTAAAATTGATGTATTCTTTAAAATTTCTATTCTGTCTGTTTCGTTGTTGTTTATGTTTTCAATTTTACTTTTAGGAATTTCAGTAGAATTTTTGCGATTAAAACCTTCAAACCAGCAAAGAATAATACTTTGATGATTTTTTAAGAGAATAACGGGTTTATGTAGAAAGTTTTCATATTGCTCTTTCGCAATTGCCGCATTATTGCAAGGAATCCAAACGCAAACTAGGTATTCGGACTGAAATAAGATACTATCCAAAATTTCTGGCAAAGTATCATTTTCTTCATATACCTGAATTTCAACTACAGCTATTCCGATGGCATCTACTATCTGTTTGGTTATTTGAAGTAAGCTTTCTTTCATAGACTATCTGCCCGTAATTGTTTCAGATGTTTGATTGTTTTCTTTTATGCAATGGTAGTTATCTAAAACTACCTTTTTACTTGTATTTGCATAGCAATATTCACACAAATGAAGGCAAGTGTTATATTCACCTACATCCTTACTGAAAATGCAACCACATAATTCACGCTGACCTTTATCTTTTAAATTCCTTTTTTTTATTGGTATTAACTCTTCTTTTGTTTCAAACAAATCCGCTTTTTTAAGTCCATAGCCTAAAAACTCCATTAATTTCGAGTCTTTGTAAAATAGACGTTTCATTAAATCATCATCAATACATCTATTATGATTGATTCCATATTTTCCCAATTCAATTTTTTCTGCACAAGTACTAATCTCAAATTTCCATTTTTGATTTAATTCTTTTAGTCCTTGAGCAAATTGATTCATTGAAATGTCGTCAAATTCCGAATAGTTAATATTTCCTTTATTTAGATTTGATTGGACTTTTCTATAAATTCCTATATCTGCAAAACTAAAAACAAGTTTTACTGTGTGTTGAGACAATTGATTGCCAATTCTTTCTATTTTACTCAACAATTCATTTACTCCAATTTTGTCTGTTAGTATTAATGGGTCAAATCTCCAAATAACTTTTTCTTTACCAATTTTTTCAGATAGATTAATAAAGGTTTCAATTCGAGATTCTACACTTGGTACATTTGGCTCTAATTTCTCTTTTACATAGTCATTTATTGTAAATTGAAAATAATAATTTAGATTTTTGTCATTTAAATAATCAAGATGTTGAATTATCGGTTTTGGATTTTTCGACCAAAAAACAATTAATCGAGTATTCTGAAATGTTACAAAAAGTGGACTTTGGTTAAAAGGATTTTTCCAGACTAAATATCCTTGCTTTATTCTGTTGATGAACCAATCAGAGTAAAATGCAGGTATATCGGTTGAACGACTTGCAGAAATGATAATTGGGGCTTGTGCTTCTACATCGTTTCTGTTCTCAGTCTTGATATTTATTTTTTCCCAATTCATTTCATTCTCATTTTTTTTCTGGCCGAGCATTGTTTAAAATAGCTCTTTTGCAAGCCTTTGCTTTGAGTGTTGTCTCGTGCGGGCTTGCAAATGTGCTTACGACTGTGGGCAAGCTGTTCATATCAATTACTTATTTGTCAATTCATTTGCAATCATTTCTGCTTGCTTTAATACGGTTTCGGTTGCGAGCATTTGCATGTCGGGCGGATAACCGTATTTTCTTAAAAGTCTTTTTACAGCGACTTTCAGTTTCGCTTTTACGCTTTCTTTAATAGTCCAGTCAATCGAAGCGTTTTGTTTAATGGTTTCAGTCAAAACAACAGCTAATTCACGCAATTTGTCTTTTTGCATGAGTTCTCTTGCGCTGTCGTTGTTTGCAACGGCTGTATAAAAAGCATATTCAAAATCTGATAAGCCCATTGCTTTGGCTTCGCTGTCCATTTCAACAATGTCTTTGCTCAGGTTTATCAGTTCTTCGATTACTTCGGCTGCTGTAAGGATTTTATTGTGATATTTCTTAATGGCGTTCTCCAACATTTCCATTAAGGACTTGCTTTTAACAAGGTTCTTTTTTGCTCTTGATTTTATTTCATCGTTGAGTAATTTTTTCAATACTTCGAGGGCAACATTTTTGTGTTCCATTCCTTTCAGCTCTAAAAGGAATTCTTCTGAAAGTATTGAAATATCAGGCTTCTTTAATCCTGCGGCATCGAAAACATCTATTACTTTTTCAGTTACCAATGCTTTGTCTATTACCTGACGGATGGTTGTTTCAATTTCTTCATCGGTTTTGCCCGAGCCTGTGCTGTCAAATTTTGCCAAACGTGCTTTAACTGCCTGAAAAAAAGAAATTTCATCTTTTGCATCCATTGCCTGGTCGTGTGGTATGGATATGGCAAAGGCTTTTGACAATGCCGAAACTTCATTTATGTATCGTTTTTTGCCATCTTCCAAACCTAAAATGTGTTCTTCGGCTGATAAAATCATCGAAAGCTTTTTGGAAGTTTCGGCTTCAAAATAATCTTCATAGTTGAATCCATGATACATATTTGAAACAACTTCCAGTTTTTCCAACATCAATTGAACAGCTTGTTCCTGTAAAATAGTTGGGTCACCTTTTCCTCCAGCATCAGAATAAAACGAAAGTGCCTTTTTCAAATCAGATGCAATGCCTAAATAATCGACAATTAAGCCACCCGGCTTGTCTTTGTAAACACGGTTTACCCTAGCAATGGCTTGCATCAGGTTATGCCCTTTCATGGGTTTGTCTATGTAAAGGGTGTGCATGCTTGGTGCATCAAAACCAGTGAGCCACATATCCCGAACGATAACAAGTTTTAATTCATCATCGGGATTTTTCATACGTTCAGCTAAAGTGCGGCGTTGTTCTTTGGTTGTATGATGTTTTGAAATCTTTGGACCATCGGAAGATGAAGAAGTCATTACCACTTTGAGAACGCCTTTGTTCAGTTCATCGGAATGCCAATCAGGTTTTAGTTTTATGATGGCTTCGTACAAATCGGCAGCAATACGGCGACTCATGGTAACAATCATCCCTTTGCCTTCAAAAACGGCTTGCCGTTGCCCGAAATGTTCAATAATATCTTTTGCAATCTGATTAATTCGGTTTTCGCTACCTACCAATGCCTCCAATTGTGTCCACTTGGCTTTTGCTTTTTGGGTATCTGTTAAATCTTCTTGGTCGAGTTCATCGTCCAAGTCGTCAACTAACTTTTTGCCTTCTTCGCTCAGATTTACTTTTGCCAAACGACTTTCATAATAAATTCTGACAGTTGCGCCATCCTCAACAGCTTGCGCAATATCGTAAATGTCTACATAATTGCCGAAGACAGCAGGGGTATTTACATCGGTGTTTTCAATGGGAGTGCCTGTAAAACCAAGGTATGTTGCATTTGGTAAAGCATCACGCATATATTTTGCAAAACCGTAAACTATTTTTTTACCAATTATATCGCCTTTCTCGTTTTTATCGTCAATGGTTTTGGCTTTAAAACCATATTGTGTACGGTGTGCTTCATCGGCAATAACCACAATGTTTTCACGATTAGAAAGCAATTCATAAACATTGCCATTATCAGGTTGGAATTTTTGAATGGTTGTAAAAACCACACCACCCGAACCAACTTTTAAAAGTTCTTTCAGTTGGTTTCTATCTTCGGCTTGTACTGGCTCTTGTCGTAATAGCTGTTTTGATGCCGCAAATGTATCAAAAAGCTGGTCGTCCAAATCGTTACGGTCAGTAATTACCAAAATGGTAGGGTTATTCATTGCCAATACAATTTTGCCCGTATAAAAAACCATTGAAAGCGATTTACCGCTACCTTGTGTGTGCCAAACTACACCACCCTTTCTGTCGCCAACAGGTTGTTTTTTTACTCCTGGCAGACCGTAGTCTTCTGGTGATTCCCCTGCCATTCTCAAAGGCGTTTCCTCGCTATAATAAGTATGGTTTTTTTTAACTGATAAGCCAGATGCTCTTAGAGTGGATTCCACAGCACGGTTAACTGCATAGTATTGATGGTAAGCAGCTAGCTTTTTAACAGTGGAAATCGTGATTACACCCGTTTCAGGATCTTCTCGTTTGGATTTTTCAAAAACAATGAAGTGCCTAATTAAGTAAATCAAGGTTTCTTTGTTCAACATACCTTGAATAAGCGTTTCCAACTGGCTTACCAAATGCGATGCCTCTGTTTGTCCATCCCGAGATTTCCAAGCCATAAAGCGGCTGAATCCAGCTGAAATAGAACCAGCCTTGGCTTCCAAGGCATCAGAAATTACTACAAACCCATTGTATGTAAAAAGTGTTGGAATTATTGATTTGTAAGTCTCAATCTGTTTGAATGCCGAATGAATAGTAGCGTTTTCATCTGCTGCATTTTTCAATTCGATTACAACCAACGGAATACCATTTACAAACAGAACTACATCTGGGCGTTTGTTATTATTATTTTCTACAACAGTAAACTGATTGGCAACCACAAAATCGTTATTGTATGGATTCTTAAAGTCAATCAGCCAAACACGATCGCCACGGTCATCACCATCAACCCGTTTTGAAACAGGGATACCCTCGGTTAAAAGTTTGTGAAAAGCTTCATTATTTGCCAATAGTTCGGGCGAGGCAATACGCTGAATTTCTTTTATAGCTTCGGATTGTGCATTGGCAGGAATGGATTTGTTTATGCGTTTTACGGCATTTTGTATACGTTCAACCAACAAAACCTGCTCGTAGGTTTCCCTTTTGGGTGTTTCACCATCGGGGGCAATATTTGGAGCATAAATATATTCGTAACCGAGTTTGTCCAACAACTCAATTGCAAATTCTTCAATGCTATGTTCTGTAATTCTACTCATTTTCATTTTTGTAAATACGAACAATTAAGTCAATTGCAGACGGCTTATAAATGCTCGGTATTCCTTTAGGCATAGTCATATTGGCTTCATATTCATCTTCTTGTTTTTTGTTTCTAAAAACATAAGTTGAATATTCCTTATTGTTTTTAATATCATTTTCTGCAACTATTCGATAAATCTCATTTTGTTTTACCGCTGGCAATCTTAATTTAACTGCATCTTGCAATTGCTGGGCTGAAAGCGGATATTCCTTTAATTGGTTTTCTTTTACTTTTTTAACGACTTCAACGTGGTCAATAGGAACGACAGAACCAACAAGTTTTAGTGTTTTTTCGCCTTTTTTTTCTGAAAATTCACCTTCTTTTATCCACTGAATATTTTTAACTAATTCTTCATCCACAACCAATATTTGATTTTCACTTTTTTCGATTAAACCCTTTTCAGTATCAAGTATTGCAGCATTTTGAGGGCCTGATTTTCCAATTTTCTGGACTAAATCCAACCATTGATTATTGTTTTGTTCGATACGTCTATTTATTATGGCTTCTAGTTCTCCATGTTGGATTTTTTGAGTTCTACCTCCATATCGAAAATAAATATCTCCATTCTTTAATATTTGGTCTTTCCCTTCATCTTTCTTACATATTATAGGTTTTACATTGGCCTCTAATACATAAAAGGCGGCAAAATTCAATTCGTTTATTTCAAAAATCTCATGTTCCCAAATTATATTTGAGGTAAATAAATCATTTAAATGACCCGTTACCATCTCAGGGTCTAGTCTGTCAAATTGTTCAAATGCCTTTGGGGAAAGCCCTATTAACTCACGTTTTGGTCTGTCCTTTACACCAAAAATTAGATACCCACCTTTATTATTTGCAAAGGCTGCAAAATCTCTGTAATAATCAGCTAAACCTGCAAGATTAAAAGATTCCTTAAATTCAAGATTTTGGCTTTCTCTATGGTAGAGATTGCCATCTTCTTTTATTTTAAGAATACTTTCAATAATATGTTGATTCAGGTTTTCAGTCATTTTGCTATTCTTCAGATAACTCGCCCCAAATTCTATTTAGTTCTGTTTCATTAGGAACAAGAAAAGTCTTTTGTAGTAACTTTTCCTTGTCTAATCCTCTTCCTTCTCTTGCTCCACCTTTTAAAATATCTACTTGTTCCATTAGTTTTAGTCTCATAATTGTACCTATAATAAGACCAATTCTTAAATCATATGGAGAAAAAATATGATATGCTCCACTGAAAGCCCCTTGTTTTACAGTGAGTACATCTAAATTTGGAATTTCACGACTTAATCCAAAAACCATATCTCCTTCAAATGCCACTTTGTAATTATCATTACTTTTTGAAAGGTCTTTTGAATATTTTCCTTCACGGCTAATGATTCCATTATTTGTTAAGCTATAGATTGGTGGGCAAAATCCTAAATTTTTAACTTTTGTATTCCTTTCTTTGAATAATTCACCAAATTGTTTTTCGCTCCATTTTGAATTCAAATCTTCTTTTTCGATTCCTTCGAAATCTATAAAGTATTTTTTAACAAAAGCTTTGTACAAATCCTTAGAATACAAGGTAAGTGTTTCTGTTAATCGATTTATTTGGTTTATTAAACCAATTTTGAATGATGTATCTAAATCGTTAATTATTGAATTTGTTAACTCTTCAATTTTATCTGAAAATGAACTCAATTCGCTGGCAATATTTTCATTATCTGGGGAAATATCTAATTCAATCGCATGTTCTTTAGGTTCTATGTACCTGTTTGGTGATAGAACGTAATTGTTATCTTCAACGACTTTAATATTAACACTTTTGCAAAATCCAGCTTCATCTTTGTATTTTGTATAGTCAACTACTTTCCAGTTATGATAGGCTTTTGCAATAGACTCTATTTCAGTCTGTCTTAGTTTTTTAGATTTTCTTGTGACAAGTTTACCAAAACTACTTGCATCAATAAATAGAATTTGGTTTTTTCTTTCATTTTTTAAATTTTCTCTTTCACGAGATAAAAACCAAACACAAGCAGCAATTTGGGTATTTGAAAAAAGATGCGAAGGCAGAGATACTATGCAGTCGACAAGATTAGCTTGAACAAGTTCTTTTCTAATTTTAGATTCGTCATTTGATACTGTTGATAAAGAAGTATCAGCTAGTACAAAAACTGCTTTCCCATTGATCCCTAAATGATATATAAAGTGTTGTATCCATGCAAAATTTGCATTTGTTTCTGGTGGTATTCCATATTTCCATCTTCCATCATTTCGTAATAAATTCCCTCCCCAATCTCCATCATTAAATGGTGGATTTGCAATTATAAAATCCACTTTTAAGTCTTTATGGGCATTATTAAGCAATGACCCTTCATTATTCCATTTTACCTGTGAACTGTCAATTCCACGAATGGCAAGGTTCATTTTACACAATCGCCAAGTGGTTTGGTTGCTTTCCTGTCCGTAAATTGAAATGTCGATTACTTTCCCCTGATGCTCAGTAACAAACTTTTCGCTTTGTACAAACATACCACCAGAACCACAACAGGGGTCAAATACCCGTCCTTGGTATGGTTCTAACATCTCAACCAACAATTCAACAACACTGCGTGGGGTGTAAAACTGTCCTCCCTTTTTGCCTTCGGCAAGGGCAAATTCTCCAAGAAAATATTCGAAAACGTGTCCGAGCACATCAGCACTGCGGGCTTTCGTGTCGCCAAGTGCAATGTTGCCAACCAAATCAATTAATTCACCCAAACTTGTAGGGTCAAGGTTCTGCCGGGCATATACTTTTGGCAAAACACCTTTTAATGAAGCATTCTCCCTTTCGATGGCATCCATTGCATCGTCCACAAATTTTCCAATATCGGGTTGTTTAGCTTTTGATATCAGCATTTTCCAACGGGCTTCCTGTGGTACAAAGAAAATATTCTCTGCTTTGTATTCGTCTTTGTCTTCGGGGTCAGCTCCCTGTGCTTCTTCGGCTTTCAGTTTAGCAAACAATTCTTCAAAAGCATAGGAGATGTATTTTAGAAAAATCAATCCCAAAACTACATGCTTATATTCGGCAGCATCAATATTCTTTCTCAACTTATCGGCTGCTTTCCAGAGTTGTTTTTCTAAAGGTTCTTCTGTGCCGTTTCCGTTTTTCTTTGCCATTTATATTTTTTCTTTTTAAAATTCAACAAGTTTCATTTAAAGCTTAAAAGTAACAATTTAGCACGGGTGCGTAAGCAAAATTGCAGCTCTTTTGCAAGCTTTGGGTTTGAGCGTCGGCTCGTGGGGCTTGCAAATGTGCTGCAATGTGGGTGGGGTTTCTTTCTTCTTTTTTTTGCGGGGGGGGGGAACAAAATAAATTTCCATCAAATTTGCACTGTCCTGTCAAAAAGCTAAATCCTTTCTTTCGTTATTTATCATCGCTATCGTATCTGTCTGGTCGTCTGTCGCTCTTACACTTGTTGCCAACGGTCCGCCGGTAAGTGCCGTGCGTTAAATGATTATTGGTTTGCTGTTTACTGATAATTTTCTTAAAGGTATAAAACCTGGTAATAAAAAGAATTTAAGCATGGCATTTAACGGCTTGTTAGGAC
>JAVEZW010000091.1:0-13071 GCA_034002805.1 Bacteroidales bacterium
TTTTCCATTTTTTCTTCAACCGTAGGCTTTTTATTACGATTATTATAAATCAAAATCGCAATTACAATAATTAAGATTACAATAATGATCTCTTCCATCTACTTCCTTTACGATTTAAGCATATAACGGCTTTGTGCTTAACCCGCAGCCCAGAACAAGACTGCCGAATAGAAACACAAACATTAATGATTTGAAAATTTTGTTTAGCAGAAAAAAGTTGAACAAGATTGTCGAAACGGAACAAAACAATATTAATATATTGAAAATGCCGAATGCGAAAACGCTGTCGGGTTGAAGCACTTGTTAGGTGGAATTTTAATTATTTTTTTTATCTATTAAAGATTTTATACCATAACCACTACCGACGCCACCAGCAAAAGCAACTGTAAGTTTTAGAATCTCAATAAATATTTCTCTATCTATTGGTAAAAGGAAGGTAATAAGAAAAATAAAGAACCCAAGCCCTAATAGAGTATATAATAAATAGAACCAACGATTTGAACTTTTAAGTTTATAAAGATTATCATCATCTTTTTGAGTATAATCAAGAAATTTATCTATATGTTTTTCATTGAACTTGTCAAAGATTGGATGAGAAAAACGACCTAATGAAGAAGATTGCATCATTGCCATCTTGAAGGTTCTTCTAACTTCAGGCGGCATTTCACTTATAATTTCTTCAACTTCAGCTTCATCTAGTTTTTCCTTTTTCTCTTTCTTCTTCCCATCTTCTAATAGTTTTTTGTCTTTCTTTTCAATCGAATCTTTTAGTTCATCTTTACTATCTGGTGAGCTATCATTATTATCACTCATTTACAAACTCCCTTGGTTTACCAAAATTGAAAAAATAGCGATGCAAATTGGATTCTTTATGTAAAAATTTCTTCTCAAAATGATATTGTAAATAAGATGCCAATAATATTTCTATCAACTCTTCAAAAATATCTTCCGATATTTCACCATTTTTTAGGGAATGCGTTAAATATTTTGCTGCTTTTTTAATTTCTTTTGGTTTATGAATCTCGGTTGAATAGCTTTCAAATTCTTTTATAAAATCAATAAAATATTTTCTGTTTTCTAATAATTCCATGGTTTTTTAATATAACGGCGTTGCAGCTAATCCGCAAGACCAAGTGAATATCTCTAATAAATATATTTTAACGAAAAATATATATAAATATCGTAAAAACATATTATATAAATCAACAAATTTTATTCCGCCTAACGGCTTTGCCGATAAGCGGCGCCCCATAACAGGAATACCGCATTAAAGACAATGCCAATAATTATAAAATAATTTATTTAACAGAACTACTTTACAAAGCAACATAACACGGAAGAACAAAGCCAATAATTAGGCAAATGCCTAATGCGAATACGGCGTCCGCTTGATTGGCTTGTTATGACGCCTTTCTAATTTATTGACAATTACAGAATTCAAATTGCATTGAATCTTGTTTGATTTTTACATTTCCATTGATGACAAAATCGAAGTGCTTTAAGATTTTTTTCTTATCTATAAACTCGATTTTTGTGTGGTCAATTTCGCGGTTATTTTGAGGAAGTAAATAATATTTGGATAATCCTTCCCAATCTATATCTCGGAGAGAAACAATATCTTTTAAGAAAAAGCTAACCCAGTATTCACCAAGTTTTGAATTTGGTTGCTCATATTTAAGCTTATTGTTTGCTATAGTTACATATTTTTTGTCTAATTCAAATCCTATAAATTTTCTACCGAGTCGTTTCGATGCAATCGCCGTTGTACCAGTACCCATAAATGGATCTAGAACAACATCTGATTCGTCTGTGGTCATTAAAATAATTCTCTCCAATAGATGAATAGGTAATTGACACGGATGTTCGTCTCTGTATTTATTATGTTTTATTCTATGAATATCAGTCCATACATCGGAAAGTAATGGTCCAAATGGATGCAATCCTTCTTTCTTTCCTCCATAATCCTTTAGAAGATAACCACATTTTCGACAACGTTTGTGTGGGTATCTTAATTCATAAAATTTGGATTGCTTAATATCTTTTACATAATATAGAATTCCGTAATGCGATGGTTGTAAAGATTTACCCATCGGTGCGGTTGGCGCGTCCCAAGAAATCCAATGTCGGAAAGTTGCATATTTATTTAGGATAGATGAATAGTAGGTTAACCATTTTGGTATATTGTGTATAAAAATAGCTCCGGTAGGCTTTGTAACTCTCACCATCTCTTTTATCCACACCTCACACCAATTCAGGTACTCTTCGAATTCCAAAGAATCTTTATAACCATTGTACTTTTTCTTCAAATTAAATGGAGGGTCTGCAAATGTGATATCAATTGAATTATCTGTAATATCTTTGAAGAGTTCTAATGCATCTCCATTTAAAATTTTATTTATAATTTTTTCCATAATTATTTTATCGTATCCTTTAGCAGTACTTTAAATCTTCGTAATTCATCTTCGTGAAAAGTAAAAACATCTTCATATGCCGAAACCATTCTTTTTAAATCACCCTTTCTGACATACCAACCAATTCCATCAACAAAACCAATAAATTTAGACTTTGGATAGTGCTGTTTGAGTAAAGCGTCAATCGAAATTTCTGTTTTTGATTTATCACCTTGCCCAGAGGATGTTGTTACTAAATATGAACTTTCAATAATAAGAAGGGGATTTTTCTTATTTGGAATAATAAAGTCCATTGTTCTTTTTGAATCAGGTGCATTTGTAATTAATTCTGAAAGATCACCCCTTTCAAAAGTTACTTTGAATTCCTCTAATATATTTTCAATAACTGTTTCGGGATTATTTTCCTTTTTGCCAGAGTATGAACCCTTTTCTTTATATCTGATTAATGTATCGATTAAGTCGGGAATTTGATATTGTAATTTAGAAATGCTAAGCTTTTTCAATTCAAATAAAGGTAATGTTTTTGCCAAAAAAGGAATTGTAGCCCCTTCAAAAAATAGATTTACTATTCCTTGTCTGAAATATTTTTCTGTTTTTATCATCGCAGTAATTTTTGAGTCAGACCATTCAGTTATTCCATCATCGGAAATATTTTCTTTTTTAAACCATTTGTCTTTGAGCAATATTCTATTTAATTCTGCATCGTCAACCACTCTGATTAATGTTGTAATTCGTTTTAAGTTTTCATTTGAAAAACCAGTCAAGGCAAGTAAAGCGCGTAATCCGTTTTCTTTTTCAAATATTAATTTTTCAAAGAATTCTTTTTTAAGTCCATTAAGCTCAATTTCGTTCTTTAAATTTAGAAGTAGTTCTTTGATCGAATTAACATAACCTTCATAACTTTCTTCAAACTCTTTATTGTAAAAATAGAATGTGTTCTTGTCGATTACTTTTTTAAATTTTTCATCAGTAGACTTCATAAAATACCTCTTAAACAATTTTTTTAAAAAAGAGAACATATTCATCCTTCATAGTATTTCTCAAGCCTTTGATAGGTTTAACAATACTTTTAACAAGTTTTAGATTAGCTCCTTCACAAAAGTTTATTATTTTATCTTCTAGTCGTATTCCGCCAGTCTGATTTGTGTTTGAGCCAATAATTATTACAGCATATTTCGCTGGTTTTAATACTCTTGCAATTTCAAAACATACAGTTCTCATATCTTCGAAATAATTTTCAAGCCTTTCTGTTTTATTCTTTCCTCTCAATCCGATCATTTTTTCTTTTAGCTTTTCCACATCTAGTCCCAAATATTCAAGTTGATCTTTATCGTTGCTGGCATAGTCAATTGCGAACGAATAAGGTGGAGATGTAATAATTCCATCAAATGTATTCTCTTCAAATTTTAGATCCATTGCAGTTGAATCTTTAGAAATAATTACATTCCCTAAGTTTTCTTTATCATAAAATGGATTTTCTAAATAATTCAAAACTGTATAAATATAACGTTCAAGTACTCTACTAAATAATTCTTTATGAGACGAACTTTTTGTCCTATTGAAATAACCCATAGAGTCAAGGAATGCTAATAAAGTGAGGTAATAATTTGGCTCACTTTCAAATAGTTGGATATTTTTTTTAGAGTCATACTTTTTCTTGGCTGAAAAAAAGTTAAACAACTTATCTTCTTTTTTTATTAGTTGCTGTAATTCGGCGTTTTTTGCCTTAAGGGATTCATATTTAGTTTTGGTCATTAGCCTACAAAATGGACTTATATCAACAGCAATTGAATCTATGCCAAGGAGTGCTGCTTCAACGTTAGTAGTCCCACTTCCGCACATTGGGTCTAAAACTAATTCTCCCTTTTTTACGCCAATAATATTTAGTAAACATTTTATTAGTTGTGGATGGAATTTACCGCGATAGGGAAATAAAGAGTGTGTTGCGTAGCCGGTAGAAAATGCACCATTCTCAAAATAACTTTTTGTTTTACTCGATCTGGATAATATTTCAAATGATGGTTTGAAAGTATTTGCTTTAAAATGAATTGTAGAATTTCCCTTGATTGATTTAATGTAAGCGGCTCGATTAATTAAATCCTTGGTTTGAAGAGAGCTGTATTCTAGAAATGCAAGTTCTAATTCGAATAATTCGGTAACCGTCGGTAATAATTCGATATCATTATCGAACAACTTATAAGTTAAATTATATGTGAAAATATTTTCCTCATTCATATCATAAATATATCAAAGTATAAATCAGTATTCAGCAAAAATTTAGTTGATTTTTATTTTTCTAGCTCAAAATAAGTTTTTGATAATTACACCAATTTTTGTTACAGCATCGGTTGCACCCGCTAGTGTTGCCAAGACCTTAAGAGATTCCCAAGCTGAAGAAATTATATTTTTGTTTGGATTCTTTTTTGCTATTTGTGTTCTTATGGTTGAAATGTCACCGGAAACATCTAATTTTTGAGCGTCATCTAATCTGTCGCTAGATTCAATTTCTTTTTCAAGCACATCTAATAGTCTTGATAAGTCAGTATACTCATTATTTACAATATTTCCGTTTCCAATTATTGTAACTCCTTGAACGTTTGTAATATTAATATTGTGAGAATTTTCCATACTTTTAAAAAGTGTTCCGGCTTCTAAATGATTAATCCCTATATCAGAAATCTTGTATTTAACTTGTTCTTGACTTAACTCCATTCCCTTTTTAGTTGTAATGGAACGTTCTTTTACTACCTCCCTTACCCAACCAACTTGTACTAAGTAATCAAGATTTGATGCAACATCTTGTTGAGTCATTGAATGTCTACTTTTCATTTCACTTTGTAAATCACGAATTCCAATTGGAATTTTTGCAATTCCACGTGACTGTTTATGACGTTCATATAAAAATCTTAAAATTTTATCTCTCTTATCATCATAGGGATTAAGAGCCATAATAAACTCTGATTACTTTGCGTTATAACTAATACTTATCAGGAATTGCCTGCACTGGTTTTACAACAATTCCTGTTTTCTTTAATCCTAATTTTAAGTTAACTCTTAACAAAGTCAATAAATAAATTAGATTATTGCACCGCAACCTAATTTATCTTCAATAAACGAATAATATTAGGATAGAACGATTCTTGATATTATTTTTGACCCGCTGTGCAAATTAAGAATCAATCTTAAAAAGGAAATAATAAACCTAAACTTCTTGGTCATAATGGCGTACGAGTTACAATGATCTTACACACACATAATAAAAAACCTCGGCAAAGGCGTCAAAAGCTACTTAGATATGTAAACAACAGTATTATTAATTCAAACTGTGTCTGTCTTTGCACATAAAAAGCAATGCCTCTAAAAAGTAACCTGTCTCTTCCGCCTTGGAATCCCGCTCATTAAAAGAATAGCGCTTGTCCATTTGAAATTAAAAATAAAACACATCAAATAATCTGCAGAAAACAGACATAAAAAATTTTGCGTAAAAAAATGAATGAAGTGAAAGGTAAAAGCGAATGCTTGAGGCTTTAGTGTAACGCAATTCATTTTTAGCAAAAGTTTTTCAGTCTTGAACTTTTGCTTCTTTTCTTTCAAGAGAAAAGAAGATATAAATAAATTTTAGCAGATTTATTTGCAGCCTGCCGACCGGGCTAATATCCCGCTGACATTGACATAATAAAAGTTAACAACTAACAGTTAGGGCAATTAGAATTGGAGTAAAAAAAATTTTTCGGTACTGTAGGAATATTTATTCCTGTTTTTTATGTTAGCCGCCAGTGATTTACTTGGCAGGGGAATAATTAATAAATTATTACAACTTAAACAGGAGTCATTATGCAAAAGTCATTTCTGCATTATCTCTTTCTTTCACTGCTCGCTTTCCTTTTTGCCGCTTCTTCAATCTCAGCACAAAATACAAATGCCGCCGCTCTATCGCCTGATGATGATGAATACTGTTGGGGACTTAACTTCAGGTGGAGTAAAGATTTTACCGTAGATAAGCAAAAAATTGATGAGCTTAACTACGATCTATCCACTCCGGAATCCGAATATATAACTGGCTTTGGTATAGATTATTACCTTAATAAAAAATCCAGTCTTTATCTTCTTGGCAGTGTTGGTATCGGTAGTGATAAATCTGAGAACACAGCCGGCACGCAGGAGTTCAGTTCTACTGAACTAGGAGCAAAACTTGGATATAATTATTATCCTATGGGAATGAATAAACAGGTTTATTATTCTCTCGGCGGGTGGGCAAGTTATGTATCCTACAGTGAAACTCAAACGAATAAGCCAACTTCTGGCACAGAAACAAAAGACGAATACTCTGCATCACGATTAGGTGTTGGAATTAATGCCTCAGCTTATGTAAGACCCTGGAAAGATCTTCAATGGGAGTTTTATGCCGGTTACAATTTTGGCGCATTCATCACACCAGAAAGTACAATCACTCAAACATCAAACGGAACATCTACCGAAACAAAAGGACCAAGCAGTTTTCATCTGCAGGATTGCGGTGGATATGTTGGTACAAGGTTTAGATTTTAATTTATGTGTTTTACTATTATTCAATTATGTAGCTGTTACAGTATTTTGTACCGTTAGCAAAATAAAAAGAAGTCACAGGTATTCCGTGACTTCTTAATTTATAAACTCTTCTGTTTATTGATAATTAGCTTTTTATTCCTGCCGCTTCCTCAAGCATTGATGTTGTTACGGATTTTGGTCTTTCAATCGGATAACCAAGTCCGCGATCCCAGATAATATTTGCAACTACACCAAAGGCTCTTCCCACAGCAAACAGAACTGTGTAAAAATCATACTCCTTTAATCCGTAATACCATTGAATTACTCCCGATTGAGCATCAACATTTGGCCATGGATTTTTTGCCTTCCCTTGTTCTAATAAAATCGGAGGAACTACTTTGAAAAGAAGATCAACATATTTAAACAATGGGTCATTTGGTAAATGTTTTAAGCAAAATTCTCTTTGAGCCATATAACGAGGATCTGTTTTTCGTAATACTGCGTGTCCAAAACCAGGAATCACTTGTCCACTCTGTAATGTATCCCAAACAAATTTTTTCATTTCTTCTTCGGTTGGAATTTTACCGCCCATTTTATCATAAACACCGTGCAGCCAGTTTAATACTTCCTGATTTGCAAGTCCGTGTAAAGGTCCGGCAAGCCCGTTTGTCATTGCAGAGATTGAATAGTAAAGATCTGATAATGCACTTGCAACCAGATGACCGGTATGTGCGCTTACATTTCCGCTTTCGTGATCGCTGTGCAGAATAAAATACATTCTTGCAACATCATCATAAGGTTTAGCTATACCCATCATGTGGGCAAAGTTTCCGCCAAAATCAAGTTTTGCATCAGAAGCAATTATATCCCCATTTTTATATTTCAGTCTGTAAATAAAAGAAGCAATCGCAGGAAGTTTGGCAAGAAGGTTAAATCCATCTTCGTAAGTTGGTGCCCAGTAATCATTCTTTTTTAGCTTACCCGAATTATATTCTTTAACAAATTCAGATTCACGCTGCATTGCAAGGATAGCTGTTGAGAACATTACCATCGGATGAGAATCGGCAGGCATCGCTCTTAAAATATCAAACACATACTTTGGTACTGAAGATCTTTTTTTAAACTCTGCTGCAACTTCTTCGACATCTTCTTTAGAGGGAATATCACCTGTTAATAAGAAGAAGAAAAATCCTTCTACATAAGGCATTTCACCGTTAGGAGCCTTCGGGAGTTTCTCTAAAACTTCGGGAATTGTAAATCCGCGAAAACGAATACCTTCAAACGGATCAAGATAAGAAATATCTGTTACGAGGCATTTGATATCTCTTGCACCGCCAATCGCTTGTTCAATTGTTATTTCCTGTAATTTAGTGTTTCCAAACTCTTTTAGAAGACGTGTTGTGCGAGGGCGCCAGGCTTCTATTTTATCCTGGACCTGTTTTTTTAGATGAGACATGCTCTCCTCCTGAAAAAAATTTTTTTATAAAAGAAAATTTTTATTTCCTATTTAGCAAGGAAATTGAATTTATTTAATTTTAATATACAAAGAAAAATCAATTGTTGCCTTACGCAATTAAAAGATTTTTAATTCTTTCCCAACTTCTGCTATCTGAAGTTTTATACTTTTATATTTTTTCAGTATTGATGAGCCAACCCAATCAATTGCTTCATCATCGCCATGTGTTAATATTACATTATCAGGTTTAAGTTTATCAACAATCCTTAGTAAATCTTCTCTACGTGCATGAGCAGAAAATTTGAAATTTTTTATTTCACATTTAACCTCTGCAGCTTCATCAAAATCAGTTAAATGGATTTTATCCCCCCTCTCTGAATTTGCAATTGTATATCCGGGACTTTCAGGATCCATATAGCCGGCAATAAATATTGCTGAATCTTTTTGTTTCAAAAATCTTTTAGCAAAATTGAACGATGCAGTATTCTTTATCAACATTCCGCTCGATGCAAGAACAAAACAAGGATTTGAAAAGAAATCTTCGGGGTTTGAAATTTCATAATAATCCTTTTGTGGAATTGAAATAAGCTCAAACTCCTTATCAATTCTGCTGACAACATATTTGTTATAATCGTAAACCCGATTAATCTTCGTTCCAATTCCGCCGGTATAAATATCTACCGTTGTAAGTTTCCTTTTCTGCATCAACTGCCAGATTGTTGCCAGCATTTCCTGCATTTTTCCCAAAGAGAAAACAGGGATTAAAATTGATCCGCTGTTATTAAGAATCTTATTCGATTCTTCTGCAAACCTTAAAGATTCTGCCTGCCAGTTTAAAAGCAGATCTGAATCAGTTGCACCATAGGTTGTTTCAAGGATTAATGTATCAATTTTTTCTTCCGGCAGCTTTGCTTTTGGCTGAATAGTTTGATCGGTAAGGTTAATATCTCCGGTATAAAATATTTTATAATTATTATTTTCTAATAAAATTCCTGCCGAACCTAAAATATGTCCGGCATCATAAAAAGTAATATTAACATCAGAATTTTTAAGTTGATGATATGAATTAAGTTCAAACTGATTTCTATATTCTTTATACTCAATCATTTTAATAAGAAGATCAACTTCATCGTGTGAGTAAAATTCAAAGGATTCATCATCAATTTCTTTTTTCAGTATTGATACAGAATTGTGTAATACAAGTTCAGCAATAGCTCTTGTCTGCGGAGTTGTAATAATTTTAACGTAAGGAAATTTTTTTATCAAAAAAGGAAGTGAACCGATATGATCCTGATGTGCATGTGAGATTAAACAGGAATCGATCGGTTTATCATTAAGCAAATCAAATTTTGGGAGTGAATCCAGCCCAGTTTTTTGCGGATGAATACCGCAATCAAGAATAACTCCGTTGCCGTTAAGATTTAAGTAGTAACAGTTTGCACCAATTTCATTTCCGCCGCCAACCGGAAGAAAAGAAATCATTTATTTTCTTCTCTCATTTCATTTTCAATATTATCAAGATCAACTTCGTTCAATGTAATTTTTTCAGGTATTGTAAACTTATCTTTTGGAACTGATCCTTCGTTGATTCTCGTAGCAGTTACGTTTATTTCCAATCCTCTTGAGTTTGTTTCTGATTTTAGTGTAATCCATTTCCAAACCCATAGTTTCGTTCCGATGTTTCGCATTTCATAAATATCACAATCTTTTCCGAGAAATTCCTCTTTTCCAATTTTATTTGCGCCGATACTTAAAAGCATCTGCTCTCCAAACTCATTAAAACCTTTTTGACCTTTTAATTCGTCCATAGACTTTAAGATTGGATTTCTGGTTTTTGTTCCGCTGTTCTGATCAATGTTTATCATATATTGATAATCACCATCAATAATGTTAACAAGATTAATTGACTTACTGAATCCGCTTACAGTCAGAACAGAACGTGTATATTCAGCTTGTCTCATTCCCCACTTATCAAAGTAAAGAGTTTTGGTTCCTTCCTGCGAGCCTGTTATTATGTATTCAACAACTGCTGATTTAATACCATATCTTTTTTGAGCATCGGAAGAAGCGTCTTTATCCGAAAAATCGTTGTTGTCTTTGCTGCTGTCTCCGCAGTTCAGCATTAAGAAAGCAAGGGTAGATATAAAGGCAAATATTAATAATTTTTTCATGATTGTAATTTTTATATTTTCTTCTGATTGAAAATAGTAAAACCAGAATCTTACTTCAATCAAAATGATGGTATAACAAAAATTTCTTTGGACAGAATTGGCGGGGAAATTATTAAAAGAGTAATTATTATAAATATTGCTGAAGTGATTTTTTAATAAGGAAAATTAAGCGCTTACAATATGCCAGAATATTGTGCGATCAACATCACTATGTACAGTTGTTTCATTTCTTGCTATTGATCCAGATAAAGGAATGCTTTTAAGCTGATATTTGTTTATCAGGTAAACTTGTTTTTCCGAGTAATGCCTTTATTTTTTTTATGTCTTTTATTCTGGTCTCAATTGATGGTAGTAAAAAAAATTCAACCAGAGAAATTTAGTTTTCTTTTACAGCCCAGATAACGTCTGCTAATGTTGGCTTTCCTTCTTCAAAATTAAATTTTAAAAGGTAGTGTGGATTGAAACCAATTATATAGTTTTCAATTCTTTCTTTCAGCCATCTGATTTCAGCTTTTAATTTCCAATGCTCTCCGCTGGCAGAATAAAGAACAATAAACAATCTGTTTTTATGATGTTTCCGCTGCTGCTGTGATTGATTTTCATAAAGCCATTTAATCAGCTCGTCAGTTTTCTTAATTGCTTCATCAATTTTATAAGGAAAATTTTTCGGATAGATTGATGTTTTATGATCAAAAGCTTCTCCCTGAATTGTAAAGTCAATCAATTTGTCCTTGCTATCCCGGGCGGGTTTAACATTTGGCAGTGAGCAAAAAATATCTTCAACTGCCTGTGCTGACCAGAAGTTATACCAGCGGTTTATTGAATAATTGAAATAAAGATCATATTCTTTTTCAGATTTAAATCTCGATTCAATCTCTTTAAGAAGTTCTTCAAACAAAAAAGTGTGATAAATAAAATTAGTTTGTTTATCGAAGTTATCGTTTTGTTTTTGTCCCCATTTATAAGGATAGATTAATCTTTTCTTTAATTCAATTTCTATTTCTTCTAAATTATATTTCATATTACAAATGAATCAGAAAGACGGTAGCCTCAACCTTTAGGTTGAGCAATAATTTTCAATTTATATCTCATATTACAAATGAATTAGAAAGACGGTAGCCTCAACCCTTAGGTTGAGCAATAATTTCCAAATTATTTTTCACATCACAAATTAATCTGAAAGACGGTAACCTCAACCTTCTGGTTGAGCAATAATTTCCAAATTATATTTCACATCACAAATGAATCTGTAAAATGGTAGCCTCAACCTTCAGGTTGAGCAATAACGCATAATAATATTTAATAATTTTGCTTTCTAATCCCGCAAGCTGAAACTTGCGCCTACCTTTTGATTACATCTATTCATTTCTTCTGAAACACAAAAATATATTCGTGTTTAAATCTGCATTCAAGAATCTTTAAGAATGGTAGCCTCAACCTTCAGGTTGAGCAATAACGCATATTAAATATTTAATAATTTTGCTTTATAATCCCGCAAGCTGAAGCTTGCGCCTACCTTTTAATTACATCTATTCATTTCTTCTGAAACACAAAAATATATTCGTGTTTAAATCTGCATTCAAGAATCTTTAAGAATGGTAGCCTCAACCTTTAGGTTGAGCGAAAACGCATAATAATTGCACTATTCCCATTCATATAAATTATAAACTGTTGAACCAATGTAAGGATATTTTTTCCAATAGTTCACCATACCAGCTCGAACAGGGTTATTGAGTATATACTTTAGATGTATTTCCAGATTTTCTTCACTTCTTAAAATGTGATCATAATAATCTTTTTGCCAGCTTACATTTGCTTTGCTCTTACTTAAATAAAATCCTGTTTTTTGTTTAAACATCTCTAGGCACTTTTTAATATTGGAGTCAGGTTCATTTCCCGCCAACACTAAATGCAAATGATCCGGCATAAATAAATAAACAAATGCAGAGCAATTATAATGTTTTAATTCTTCTAATAATACTTTTTCAAAATATTTAAATACACTTTCATTTGTGAAATAACTTACCCTTCCTTTTAAACATAAGGTAAAAGCAATTGGTCTTTCGCCAATGTAAATTTCTGCAGCTAATCGATGTTTGTTTTCTCTTATTCGTTTCATTGTTTACGGTAACCTCAATTATTAGATTGAGCAAAAACCTCTAAATTATATTTTACATTACAAATAAATCTGAAAGATGGTAGCCTCAACCCTTAGGTTGAGCAATAATTTTCAAATTATATTTCACATCACAAATGAATCAGTAAGATGGTAGCCTCAACCTTTAAGTTGAGCAATAATTTCCAAATTATATTTCGCATCACAAATGAATCTGAAAGACGGTAGCCTCAACCTTCAGGTTGAGCAATAACGAATATTAAATATTTAATAATTTTGTAACCATATCCCGCAAGCTGAAGCTTGCGCCTACCTTTTAATTACATCTATTCATTTCTTCTGAAACACAAAAATATATTCGTGTTTAAATACATAAAATCCGCCTGCAAG
>JAVEZW010000092.1:0-13064 GCA_034002805.1 Bacteroidales bacterium
GTTTTTTCTATTCTCCGCTACGAATAATTGTTTTTGAAATATTTTCATCACCGATTTTAATATTAATATAAAATATTCCTTGCTGGCTGCCAAGTTGTTCAGATGTAATTGTTTCGGTATAATATCCGGCAGCTTGTTTTGACTTTTGCAGGGTGCTTAGCTTTCGTCCTGAATTATCAAAAATGGTAATCTCAACAGGGCTATCTTCCTGAGCGTAATAATCTATTTTAAAGCTTTGATTAAATGGATTTGGATATAAGGTAGCTTTGCTATTATCAAGCTCTGTTATCTCCCTCTCAATTGTTTCATTTAACTTAACTTTCGAATAATAGGCTGTTCGTATCGTTGCAGTTCCATTTGCATTCTGACTTTGAATAATGGTAAGCAGCGGATATCGGATATCTTTTGAATACCATTTATATGAAATCACACCACAGTTGCACGAAGAGCCTTTGCTATGTTCTTCTTTGTAGGTTTTTATTCTAATAACATTGTTATAAGTACCGGTTGGAATTATCAATGTGCCATAAGCGTCGGCCTCAAGAGAATATGTTCCCTCAATAGCCTGTTCAAAATTGGGACCTGTTATTGTTCCTGAGAAATCGCCTGAATAAACATCGCCATACTCAAAAGGAAACACCATTTTTACGAAAGGTTTATCGTATTTGGTTATTGTATTATTTGTTACGGTTCCATATTGCTCCATTATATTACCTGCAGATCTGAAAAAGAACTTTACTCCAAACTCTTCTAAAACAGTGTTTGCTTCTGGAATATCAAGAGATTTGCCTGTTTTAGCAACATCGTACATGTAACTGGTAAGCTGTGAAGTTGTTTCGATATTCGAGAAATCCCATACTCTCGCTGCACCACTTGGACCAACATCAACATTGTTGGTAATATTAAAATAGTGTTCATCACCAATTTTTAGAATATGCGAATCACTTTTCATTAAAAACTGACCTCTTACAGCAAATACACTAGAGGTTAAAATGATAAAAATGTATATTTTTTTCATGTTGGTTAGTTTTAAAATTAGAGAAGGATAAATTACAAAAAAAATGGGTTGAAGGGAAATATTATTGAAAGAATTTTACCACAGAAAGCCTTTTTGTAAATAATTAGTAGCAAAAAACCAATCTTTGTGGGTATAACAGGTTGATTTTCCATGCGATAAGTATTTATACCTATACTTTTTACGATTTTTAACTGTTTACATAAACGAGTATTCAATCTACTTTTGTAAGATTAGGAAAATAACCATCTTACATAATTTCTATGGGAAAACTCTACGATCTCCTTTTGCAGGATATCCGCTTTGAAGAGGGATTAAATGCATGTATGAATTGTGGTGTATGCACGGCGATTTGTCCTGCTGCAGAGTTTTATAAATACGATCCGCGCGAAATAGTTGATACTGTCCAAACCAAAGATGAATCGAAAATTGAGGCATTGATGCGAGGCGAAACCATTTGGTATTGCGGTCAGTGCATGTCGTGCAAAACCAGATGTCCGCGTGGAAATACACCTGCAATGGTAATTATGGCATTACGAACATTATCGCAAAAACTTGGATATTTTACTGATTCGGAAAAAGGTCGTCAGCAGTTTGCAATTAAGCGCACCGTTGGAGAAAATATTCTGAAATATGGCTATTGCGTTCCTACCTATGAAGTTAAACCCGAAATGCATCCCGAACAAGGACCTATCTGGAATTATATCAGCGAAAATATTGAAGAAGTTATGGAACGTTTGGGTGCAAACCTAAGAAAACCGGGTCCAGGGTCAATGCGCCAAATTCATCAGTCAAATTTGGATGAACTCGATAAAATTTTCGAGGTTTCCGGAGGATATAATATGTTTAACGATATTGAACAACACTCTGAGAAAAAAGCGAATGAGATGGGGCTTGAGTTTAAGAAACAAGGTACTGATAATGAGTATTTCAGACATGTATATACATTTAATAGTGGAAATCATAGCAAAGAATAAAGATGGACGCAACAAATAACATTTGGAAAAATTATCAGAAAGAGATTGCAGATGATCATTATTATTATGTTCGAAGCTGCATTCGTCAAAGTTTTTTCCCTGCATCTGAAGAGTTTTTTCTTAAAGTACTAAAGGATGAGCTGGGCAAGGACATATTTGATGACCCAAATCACACAACCTGCACAGGTATTGGTTATCATGCTGATGTTGTCCCTTTTGAAACTATTATGACGGTTGTGGCCAGGCACTTTGCCTTGATGAAAGAATCAGGTTATAAAAACATTATTATTTCTTGTGTAACATCTTTTGGTATTTATACTGAAATTATCGAGACATGGAAGCATTTTCCTGAAGTGCTTGAAAAAACACGTGAAAACCTGTATAAAGCCACAAAACGTGAATTTGATATTCCTGTTAATATGGCCCATTCAAGTGATATCATCTATAAATTCAGGCATGAAATTGCTGACAAATTAAAATATAGGTTAGTTAATCAAATAACAGGTAAACCGCTAAAAGTTGTTGAACATATTGGATGCCATTATTCTAAAATGTTTCCAAAATATGGCGTTGGTGGTGCAGAGTTCCCTCAGGTTCTTGCTGGTATGATTAACGCCTGGGGAGGAAACGTTATTGATTATCCCGAACGTCGTCATTGTTGCGGTTTTGGATTTCGTCAATATCTGGTGCAGGCAAACAGGGGATATTCTGCAGCAAACTCTAAAAAGAAATTCGAATCGATGGAACCTTACAAACCAGATTTGATTTTATGTAATTGCCCGGGATGTACTATGTTTATGGATAAATGGCAATATACCATTTCAGAGATGGAAGCTAAAACTTATGGTGAAAACAATCAGGGAATACCCGTACTAACTTACGAAGAACTTGCCGGGTTGGTTTTGGGTTACAATCCCTGGGATTTGGGCTTGCAATTTCATCAAATTCAGTCTGAACCATTGCTTCATAAAATGGGTATAGAATTTTCTCAGAAAGATAAGTATAAAACAAGATCCGGAATTCAGATGCCTATGCCTGAATGTCCTGCAAATATTAGTTTTTAGTTATGAATAAAAAAGTAGTTGTTATCGGAGGTGGAATTACCGGAATGGAAGCTTCAGTGCAGCTTTCAGCACTAGGTTATTCGGTTACAATTTTAGAAAAAGAAAGCCAGCTTGGTGGTCATCTAAAAGATTGGACTGTACTATTTCCAAATCTGCGCAAAGGACACGAAATAGTTTCTTTTCTGGAACATGGACTCGAATTGCAGGAAGTAAATGTTATCTATAATTCCAAAATTAACGAAATAAAGAGAGTTAATAAGCATTACGAAATATTGCTTGATAAACAGAAATCAATTAACGCTGATGCGATTCTTGTTGCTACCGGGTTCGATTTGTTCGATGCTCATCGTAAAGAAGAGTTTGGATATGGAATTTACGAGAACGTAATAACATCATATGATCTCGAAAAAATTTTCGCTCAAAAAGGAGAGATTAAAACACCATCAGGAATAAAGCCAAAGCGAATAGGATTTATTCATTGTGTTGGCTCTCGCGACGAGAAAGTAAATAATCATTATTGCTCAAATGTTTGCTGTGTTACTGGCGTAAAGCAAGCAATGGAATTAAAAACGCTTATTCCTGATGCTGAGATTTTCAACTTTTATATGGATATGCGCATGTTCGATACTCACTTTGAGGAGCTTTATCTCGAATCGCAAAAAAAATACGGAATTAATTTTGTACGAGGGCGACTTTCTGAAGCTAACGAAACTATTGATAAACGTATTGTTATTAAAGTTGAGGATACCCTTACCAGCCGTCCGCTTAAAATGACTGTTGACATGATGGTTTTGCTTGTAGGAATGGAACCCTCTAAAGGAACAAAAGAAATAGCAAACCTTCTGAATTTAAAATTACGCGAAAGTGGATTTTTAAAGCCTGAGGATGATCATACTATGTCGAATGTATCGAATATGCCGGGTGTATTTTTTGCTGGAACATGCAGTGGACCTATGTCGATAAAATACACCTTTACCGATGCACGTGCTGCAGTTACCAAGATTAACTGTTTCTTAAAGGAATACGAATTACAAAATCGAATATTAGTAAACTAAAAACATGTCACAATTCGGATTTACTATAAATAAGCCAAGGGTAATTGATTACGATCTCGCAGATAAGCGCGTATTGAGCTATGTGCTTGCAAATGAGCCCAGCTTTAATCTATGCATCTTCTGTGGTTCTTGCACATCAACTTGTTCTGCTGGCAATTTTACTGATTTTAATATCCGAAAACTGAAAATGTTTATTCGTCGTGGATTAGTTGAAGAATTAGGTGTTGAATCCGAAAAATGTATGCTTTGTGGTAAATGTTTTTTGGTTTGTCCGCGTGGAGTAAATAACCGAAATATAGTTTTAAAAGTACGCGAAGCATTAACAAAAATCGAAAGCCATGAATTATAGTCATTTTGTTTTGCCATTTACAATTGGCTTGATTGTTTTACTGGCATATATGCTGGTTCGGTTTGGTATCTGGATTTATAAACTTGATAAAGAAGATAAGCAGCAAATTCGGAAGAATATTTTCTCGATAAAATCGTTGCAGGCAGTTAGAGAGATTTTTACTGAAAGTTTATTGCATCGCAATATTTTTAAGACCAATAAAATGCTAGGATATATGCACATGAGTCTTGCTTTTGGATGGTTATTACTTATTGTTGGAGGACATATTCAAACCTGGATTTATTACAATACACTTTCGAATCCGGTTTATATACCAATCTTTTTCGAATATTTTGTGCATAATAAAGCAGGTATGCTCTTTGGCGAGGTTTTAACTTTTACTATGGATTTAATTCTGCTATTTATTCTCACCGGTGTTGCTCTTGCCTATTTTAAGCGTTTTTATTCAAAGATGTTTGGGATGAAGAAAACTACTCATCTTAGAATAGGTGATAAATTTGCATTGGCATCGCTTTGGTTAATTTTCCCATTACGTCTTTTTGCCGAAAGCACATCAGCCTCATTGCATCAAACAGGAGGTTTTTTAACTCAGAATTTTGGTAACTGGATTGCAGGATTTATTCCTGCAACTAGTTTTGAACCTGTTTTTTGGTGGGCATATTCAATATCTTTAGGTGTGTTTTTTCTGGCGCTTCCTTTTTCAAGATATATGCATATTCCAACCGAAATTTTGCTTATCACACTAAGAAAATGGGGAGTTAAATCAAAAGAAACCTTTAATTCTTTTGCCGATGTTGAGGTACATTCATGTTCACGTTGCGGGATCTGTATAGATCCTTGCCAGATGTCATCAACAGGAGTGAGTAAAACCACACCTGCCAGTTATTTTCTAAAATCGGTTCGGGATAAAGAAATTAATTCGTACGACGCCTTAAATTGTTTAATGTGTGGTCGTTGCGAGGAAAAATGTCCTGTTGGAATAACAACTACAAACCAACGATTAGCACAAAGAATAAACTTAGCCAACGACAGGCAAGGTGATTTTTCTTATCTAAAGGAGATTAATCATCAGGCAAAAATGGATGTGGTATATTTTGCTGGATGTATGTCGCATCTTACGCCCGGAATAACCCGATCGATGATAAAAATCTTTACAAAAGCGAATGTCAAATATTGGTTTATGGATGAGGATGGATCGGTTTGTTGTGGCCGGCCACAAAAGCTTGCCGGAAACTTAAAAGCCATGCAGCAATTAATGGATTTTAATAAAAAACGAATAATCGAGTCAGGAGCAAAAACACTGGTTACATCTTGTCCAATTTGCTTTAAAGTTTTTTCTGAGGATTATGACCTTGGTATAAAAGTTTTACATCACAGTCAATATCTCAATCAGTTAGTAGATCAAAAACTTATATCGGTACAAAACGATAACTTAAAAGTTGTTTATCACGATCCCTGTGAGCTCGGACGTGGTGCAGGAATTTATGATGAACCAAGAAAACTGTTGACCCATGTAGCAACTCTGGTTTCAACAATACACGAAAAACAAGATTCGTTGTGTTGTGGTGGTAGCTTGGGAAACCTCGAAATTGAAGCTGCGAATCGTTCATTAATAGCCAAAGATGTTGTTAGCGAACTTTCTAAACCAAATCCTGATGTTATTGCTACAGCGTGTCCGTTATGTAAAAAAACTTTTATTAAAGTTTCTCATGTTCAGGTTTTGGATATAGCTGAACTTATTGCTATGTCGATACCAGAGAAGATTGAAAAATCAGGAGAAAAGAAAAAAACAACTGCATTACAGGAAGAATTTGTTTAACCTCCTAACCATAGAAATAAAAAAGACTGCTTATTTAGCAGTCTTTTTTATTCATTCAATTTGAGCTTTAACTTAAATTTGCTTTAGCGATTATTCGGTTACATTAATTGTCGTTTTAAATAAATCACTATTTGCTTTAATCTTTTCTTGTCCGCCATAAACACAAATCGCATTTTGCGAAAGGATATCTTTTACCATCTTCTCCATTGCTCTAATATCTTCGGGAGTTGTAGTTAAAATGGCATTTCTTTCGGCTTTTAGTTGCTCATATGTTGTTTTTGTAAAGTAATTATAAACTCCAATTGATCCTCTTTGCGAAGCGGTAGTGGGTTGATCTAAATCGGAGATAGTACCAATAATAAAACGGGTCATTTCGGTATTATTCGGATTGAAAGATTTTACAAATTCAGGAGCACCATCAAAGTTTTCAAATGTTTCCTTAAGGTTTGGATCACGGTATGACTGGAAATAAGCAATACCAGATGTTGAAAATCGGCTTGATCCTCCGTAAGCACCACCCATAACCCTGATTTTGTTATGCAGGTAATCTCTTGATAAAACCTGATTAAGTACTCGTATTTTACCAGTATACTGATAACCAAGTTTCTTATAATCGTAACCTTTAATAACATACTGAACCTTAGATGCAGCCATTAATCCTTCATTTTTTAACTCATAATTAAAATTCCAGCTTTGGTATTGTGGTTTGCCCGATCCTAGCGATGAAACAAACGAATTAAGATCTTTTGTATAGATAGCATAGTTTTCTTTTGAGCAGGTTATTGCCGCAATAAGGTTTTCTTTAGTCATTAATAACTCAACAACTTTGTTAAGATTATCGCTAATTTCTTTTTGTTTTGTTTCAAAGTTTTTGGTTAGATCAGTAATAAACCGGTAATATTCAAGCCCATTGGTAAGCTCGTTATACATGCCTTGCTTGCTAAAATATGACTGCAAACGGTTAATGGCATACATGCTTCCGTTGTTTTTTACACTTGATTCAATTCTGGCCTGGTATCTGGTTAAAACATCCTTAACTCTTTCGGCATCATTTAAATTAGAGTTTTTAAGTATTTCTGAGGTCAGATCGAATAGCTTATTGCTTTTTCCAACAGTGGCTTTTGATGAAATAACAAACTTTGGCTGCAAAAGATCATCGTTATAATTTTCAAGATACGATGAAATATAAGTATTAAAACCACCGGTATGTATGTTAAGCTCATTATCCAGATCTCCAAACGAATAAGCTTTGGTATTTAACGATCCTAAAAGTTCAGATAATAATGATGCATAGGGAATTAAATCCTGAGGTAAAACACGAAGATCAAAATACATTGTCGAATAAAGAATATCATTTGTAAAATCTTCGTAATGAAGTACAGGTACGTTGGCAACCTTTTTTTCTTTTACAGTAAAATATTCAACATCAGGACTAATATCTTTAATCTCCAGCATAGGAATTGACGCTAAAGCCTCTGGAGAATCTCCTTCCTCCTGATAAGCTTTTAAAGCCTTGGTTTCTTCAACCAACTTTTCGAGTTGTTCTTTACTCAAACTGGCTTTGTATTCTGCAAGCTCTTTAGCTGATTGGGCTGCAATCTCTTTTTCAAGTCCGGGCTGTGGTTTTAAAACCATCAATAAGGTATGCGGATTTGACAATAGATTCTCTTTAATTATTTTTTCAAGCAATCCGTTTTCAACGCCCTTTTTAACATTTGCCAGTACTGTTTCAAATTCTAATCCCTTAAACGGATCATTGTCAAAGAAAACAGTTTTCTGTGTTTTCATCAGGTAAATCATTCCTTTCTGGGAGCTGTTGTTTTCTCTTAATCCAAACTCCATGCGGTTAATAATACCTTCAATCATTTTCTTGTCAAAACCTTGTTCGGCAACTTTCTGCATGGTTGAATAAACTATTTGATCAAATTTATCACGGTCTTCAACATTGGCATTTTGAACAGTTATCTGAAAAACATTTTGCAGAATATCGTTAACCGAAGCTCTTACGTCTTTTCCAATTTTAGCTTCCTGCAAGGCGATCCTGATTGGGGCAGATTCGTGGTTTACTAAAGCTTCGCGAAGAATATTAAGAGCCATCACAAGCTCCTGATCGGAGTTTTTACCTGTAACAATGCTTAAATTTAAAAAAGTATTGTTTATTGTAGAACTTCCTTCGGCAACAGCATAAGGTTTTTCGGCATATTTTTTTGCTTCAAAGGGCTTTTGTAAAGGAATTTCAATCTTTTCACCTGTTTTTTCATATTTTGAAAGATATTCTTCATTAATAAAGGTGAGTTCTTTATCTAAATCAGCATTCCCATAAAGAATGATATAGCTGTTTTCAGGATGATAATATTTTTTATGAAAAGCTGTAAAATATTCATTCGTTAAGCCAGGGATAGCTGCTGGATATCCGCCTGATGAAACGCCATAGGTATTATCTGGAAATAGGATTTTATAAACCTGATAACTTAACTCGCGACCTGGACTTGAGAAAGCACCTTTCATCTCATTATAAACAACTCCTTTATAAACAATATCTCCCTCAATATTATCAAGTTCGTAATGCCATCCTTCCTGTTTTAAAATCCTTGGGTCGGTATGCAAAACAGGATTAAAAACAGCATCAAGATAAACATGCATTAAGTTAAAATAATCCTTGTCGTTCATGCTGGCTACCGGATAGGTTGTATAATCGGAGCTTGTCATGGCATTTAAAAAAGTATTTAGCGAGCCTTTAATAAGTACATCAAAGGGACTTTTTACAGGAAAGTTTGTTGATCCATTTAGTACCGAATGCTCTAGAATATGAGGAGTACCATAGTCTGTTTCCGGAGTTGTCCTGAATGAAATACCGAAAAGCTTGTTTGCATCGTTTTCAGCTACTTTTAATAAACGAGCACCAGACTTTTCGTGAATAAAATAGAGACAGTTTGTATTTATCTCCTTTACAAACCGTTGGTCAATAAGTTTGAAACCATGGTAGGTCTTTCCTTTTTCAAACTTGGTTTGGGCCTTTGCAGTCCAAGCCAATAAACAAATAACAAAAATTGTTACAAGGGTGATTGTTTTTTTCATTTGCTAAATGGTTTAATTAATGGGGTTATTTAATATTATAATAGTTAAGATAAGCTTTAATATCCAGCTCTTTTCCAGTTCCTTTGATTAACCTGTTTTGCCAGGTATAGTATTCACCATCTTTATAAAACGTTTCAAGATAGGGTCCAACGTTTTTATTAAATGCATAATCATCACCAAATTTTTCTTTTAAAGTTTGATGAATCTGGCAGGCAATCATATCGGCTAATAAGTAATTCTGCAAATACAATGGGTATGAAACATAAATGATGTCGTTAAGACTTTGAGTTCGTATTTTTTCTGTTTCGATGAGCAGGTATTTTTTTGCCAAATCACGTTGGATTTCATCGTAAGGTTTTTCGGGATTTAGGTACAACTCAATTTCTTTCATAAAATTTACAATGCTAAAACGAATAAATGCCGGAGCATAGGTATTCAGTGTTTCGCGTTGTTTCTTAATATCATCGTCAGTCATCTCGGCATATTTTTTAAGCCATTGCGTATCACGGGTAAACCATGCTGATGTTTCGGCCATTCCTTCGGAAAATGCAGGAGTACTGTTTCCCGGAATCCATTCATAACCTTCCAATACGGGATGTCCGATAGAGTTATACAGTCCGTGTAAACCATGTCCCATTTCGTGCATCCAAACGGAGATGTCCATTCCCAGAGTCATTACAGCTCTAAAATCCATTGGAATATTTAACATAATACCTTGTCCTCCAACTCCTGCAGGCAACTGTTTTTCTACCAGTTTAGCATTAAAATCAGTATAGTTTATGCCAATATTTGCAAGCGATTCTTTTACAAGGTCAATATTGTCATACGATTTTGAAATTTTAGGACTATTATTACCGTAGAATAACCCAATAAACTGATAAGCACTTCTCTGATCAAATTGTTTACTGTTTTTTTCTTTTTTAGCCTGATCAACCAGTTTTTTGTAAGGTTCGAGGGTCGCTTTATCAAGTTCCTCGACAAATTGTTTAAACCAATCGTAACCTAAGCCATTGTTTTCGAACGACAGATGCACATAATTATCATATCCAAGTTCTTGTGCTTTTTTATTTCGCAGATTAATTAAATTAATCATTTTAACCGAAATACTATCGGCTGATGCATTATTGCCATCTTTAACCTCTAACATTTTTTCGAGTTCATTACGAGCATGCATAATTTCAGCATCGTATTCGACCTTGGCTGACAACAATGTGTTATGCCAAATAGCCACTCTGCGTTGTAGTATGGTATCTTTTATTTCTGATCTTTTTGGATACCATTGTTCAATGTAGTTGTTAAGGGTATCGTTTGTGAGCAGAGCATAATATTTGTTCTTTGGAGTCAATAAGTCTGCTTCTCCTTCGCCAGAATAAAAATACCAATAGGCAGTTCCAAGCTCAATAGAAATTTGTTCATATTGAGTTTCAAACCGGTTTAAAAATGATTCCAGCTCATCTGTTTGAGCGTTGGATGCAAGTATTGTAAAAAACAATAAGCTTAATAGCAGGCTTCTTTTCAGGATTAGAGAAATGAATTTCATAAATAATGGGTTTAGAAATGTGAAAATTTTCAGTTTGACAGCCGAAAATCAATTAAGTTTAAAAAGTAATTACTCTGTCGCTGTCAATGGTTAATTGTGCAAGTTCTTTCATAGTACTTAATTGAGCTCCCTCAATTAATGGCAGGTTATGAATTCCTCTGGCTTCGACACATGAGGTGCAAATTTTTATTTTGCCTTTTTTCTGAACGAATATTTTAAGCATTCTTTCGATATTGTAATAACCATCAGGCGTTTTTTGATTTGGTAATGCACAGGTAACAGCATCAGCCATTAAAAATACCACAACTTCGTTTGTTTCAAAATCTTTTACCAGCTGATTGGCCAGTCGCAGTCCATTAAAGGCCTTTTCTGTTCCGTAAGGAGCATCATTAATAATAATTAGTGTTTTCATAAGCTTCATGCGTTTTTAAGATTCCTTTTAATAATCACAAATGTGCAAAATTTATAACATATATTTTGAGGGAGATAAAACAAAAATAACTAACTTGGAGTTTTATAATAAAAAAGATGAAACAAGTTATACCATTTTTAGTAATAGCTTCACATTTTATCTTTTCGTCATGTCTTAATGATCTGCCAGAAACGATTTCTTCTGAAATTGAAATGAACACCACTCTTGCCTTTCCAATTGGAAAAACTTCACTTGGATTGGATGCGGATAGTGGATTTAACGAGGACTTGCTACAGATTAATCCTTTAACAAATAAACCATATTGGGTAGAGTATGAAGAAATTCCTCTCGATTATTCAATGTCTTTTGAGGTAGGAGATATTTATCAGAGTACCGAAGAAATTATTCAGCTACTATTCAGATTAAATATATATAATGGATTCCCGGCTTTGGTTCGTGTACAGCTTTATTTTATAGATACAGATGGATTTCCAGTTGATTCTGTTTTTTCTGCTGGTCCAGTGCAGCTAAATCCTGCAACAGCAAATAGTTTTGGTGCAATTATACGAAAACCACATTATACAAGTGATATTTTATTTGATCCAGATCGAATTGATAACTTGCAATATGTCGACAGAATTGCGGTATATGCTGTTTTTAGTACAAATGGTATCGATCCTGACCTTGTAGAGTTTTATGATGAATATAGCGTAGATGTACAAATGGGAGTAAAAGCAACGCTTAAGCTTAATCCATAGATTAGAAATGATTAAACATATACGATTTTGGTTTTGGCTATTAATACTGGTTAAACTGTGTCCGGTTGCATTGTATTCGCAGCAAAACAACACCTTTTATCTGATGCATCAGGTTCCACAAAGTAATTTGCTAAATCCTGCTGTTCAGATTGATTGCAAATGGTTTATTGGAATACCAGCACTCACTTCAACTCAATTAAATTACAGTAATACCGCTTTTTCTTTTAATGATGTTCTTGGCGGTGGTAATATTGACATTAATTCATTGAATAGTAATGTGCATAAAACAGATCTGCTTGCATCAGAACTTCATCTTGATCTTATTTCCATTGGATATCATTACAATGAATACTATGTAACATTTAACATTGCTGAAAAAATAAATATAGCAGCTACTTATCCTGGCGATTTAGTTGGTCTTGCATGGCAGGGTAATGCTCAATTTATTGGCGAAACCGCAAAATTTAATAATCTACGGACAAATACTTCGTATTATCGCGAATATGCCCTTGGTGTTTCGAAAGTCTTTGATCAATACAGTACTTTTGGAATTCGTGCAAAATTGCTTTTTGGGAAGCTTGGTATTTATTCTGGTAAATCAGAATTGAGCCTTTATACGGATCCAACTACATACGATTTGCATCTCGAAGGAGATATAACATTAAATTCGTCTCTACCTCTTACAGTAAATCAAGATGTTGATGGAAGCATTACAGGTGTTACAGTAGATGAAATTGATATTATGGGAACCTTATTTAATTCAGATAACAAAGGTTTTGCAATCGATCTTGGCGGAATATATAGATATGATGAATACCTAACCTTTTCAGGAAGTATTCTCGATCTGGGATTTATTCGATGGAAAACAACTCCAAATAATATTCATATTCAAGGATCATTTGATTTCGAAGGAACCGGAATGGGAAGCGAGTTTAATTCAAATGGGTATATATTAGAGTTACGCGATTCTATTGTTAATGCATTTACACAAGATGTT
>JAVEZW010000093.1:0-12866 GCA_034002805.1 Bacteroidales bacterium
ATTTTTATAATCATATTACTTTCCATTATTTATCGGTGTTTAAACCTAAAATGGTTTACAACTTTTTCGAACAACATGTTCGTCCTAAAAAAAAATTATTTGTTGGTAGCACTGAAAAAACAACCGCAGAGAAATTATACGGAAAAATAGATTATTACATAAACGTACCCCCGAAAAGTGCTTATAGTTCAATAGATGAATGGTGGCCACAGATTGAAAAAAACTGCACTGACGTTGAACTAGCCATTGTTTCGGCTGGCGCAGCTACAAAAGTAGTGGCTAAACGATTATGGAATAAAAATCTCGATATTCAGCTTTTCGATTTCGGATCGATCATCGATGCTATTGATGGAAAGGTTTCAAGAACCTGGATCAGGCTTGTTGGACATAGAGTAAACAAAGTTTTACCAAAAGAATTTCAGGAAAAAAGATTAAGCCGTAAAATCGTTTTTGCATTAAAAGATATTAAATATTTTTTCAGACAATTTATAAAATGATAGCAAATCCCGAAGTATCAATAATCATCTCCTTTTATAACAATTTTAAATTTCTCGAACTTGTATTAGCCGGATTTGAAAGGCAGTCATTCAAAAATTTCGAGATCCTTATTGCTGACGATGGATCAAACCAAGAAATCATTAATAATTTAAAAAGTTATATAAGTATTTCTCTACTGCACATAAAGCATATCTGGCACGAAGATTTAGGTTGGAGAAAAAACATGATTCTGAATAAAGCGGTTATAGAATCAGCTTCGGATTATTTAATTTTTGTTGATGGAGATTGCATCCCACATAAAAATTTTGTTAATGAGCATTTTATAAATAGAGAAACAAATACTATTCTGGCCGGACGCAGATCAAACCTATCAAAATATGTTTCTGAACGGCTTACATACCAAAATGTTAAAAGTGGATCTTTGGAACGGAAGTTTGCCATTATTGGTTTTCTTTTTAAGTCAATTATTGGAGGATCACATCTGGAGAATGCTATCTATTTTAACAATAAAAATATCAGGAAGAGATTAAATAAGAAAGACAAGGGCGTTTTGGGAAGTAATTTTTCACTGTTTAAAAAAGACATCCTTGATGTAAATGGCTTTGATGAACGATATGTGAAACCGGCTGTAGGTGAAGATACCGATCTGGAATACCGATTAAGAAACGCCGGTAAGAAAGTAAAAACAGTTAAACATCTGGCTATACAATATCATTTGTTCCATAAAAAACTCGACCGCGATAAGGCAAACATGGAGTATTTATATCAGGTTATAGAAAACAAAACAACTTATACGCCCTATGGAATCAAAAAATGATTTTAACGACGACTTACTTAAAGCTCTCGAGGTTTTAAAAAATGGAGGTGTAATTTTATATCCTACCGATACCATCTGGGGTTTGGGCTGCGATGCAACTAATGAGAAAGCAGTTGCACGGATTTACGAGATAAAAAAACGCTCAGACCAAAAAAGCATGCTTGTAATCCTCGACAGTGCAAACAAGATACCTTCGTACATTAAAGAAATGCCTGATATTGCATGGGATTTAATAGACCTGACTGACAAGCCTCTGACAATTATTTATCCTGAAGCCCGACATTTAGCCCCAAATTTAATTCCTGAAGATAAAACCATTGGTATTCGGATATCCAACGATTCTTTCAATAAAAAACTAATCGAACGATTTAGAAAACCTATTGTTTCTACCTCTGCAAATATAAGTGGTCAGAAATCTCCCGCTAACTTTGATGAGATCAGCGATGAAATAATTCAATCGGTTGATTATGTGGTTAAATGGCGACAAGATGATTTAACAAAATATACTCCATCAGGTATTATAAAACTTGGTCTCAATGGAGAAATAGAAATAATAAGAAAGTAAAAAAGCGCCTTATAGGCGCTTTTGTTTTTAATTTCCATTTACAATTTTACCACTTCCGGTTATATTAGCATCTATTAAAGGCTTTCCTGTATATTTTATTTTTCCGCTGCCAGTAATAAATGCATCTAGTTTTTCATGAACATCTGCATTAATATTTCCTGAGCCTGTAATTGTTAGATCAGCAATTGCAAAACTTAAAAGCGACACATCGATAGTTCCTGATCCTGTAATTACGGCATCTAATGACTTAGCTTTTGAGTTACCTTTAAGGTTTATTTCACCAGATCCGGAGATTACTGATTTTACATTTTGGGTAGATAAATCATTCATATTAATCGATCCGCTTCCGGTCAGAATTAATCCGAGTTCGGGAGCAGTTATTTTTGTTTTATTCATGATGGTCCCACTGCCTGTTAGTGTTATTTTTTCCAAACTCTTCATCGTGATGTAAACATTAATCTTCCCTTTATTATTCTGATTATACCATTTCTCGAATTCAATTATTAATGCGTTATCCTTTACTTCTGTAGTAATTTTTTCAAGCACACCAGGTTCTGCTTCAATAATAACTTCGTTTTTATCTCCCTGAGACAAATATAGATCGCCTGAAATAGCAAAAACTATAGAAGAAAAATCACCAACACTTCTATTCTCTTTTTTAATATCCTGCAAATTCGTACTGTTCGCTTGCAATGCGATTCCTGATGTGATTAACACGCTCATTAACAACATCTTTGATAATTTTGTTTTCATAATAATAGATTTTGGTTATATTGTTTTTTTGAAAAGACGAGATAAAAATGTAATTGCTGCAATAATTTTCATTAATTTTGAATATTAATAACCCAAACAACGAAAACGTAGAGATATGTTTCCATTCCCCAAATCGTATGTACCAAGATGGATCGTGTTTTTAATCGATCTTGGAATTTGTGCGGTTTCAATATCTTTAGCTTTTTTACTCCGATTCAATTTTAATATTCCCGAAAACTACCATGAGACATTAAAGTTTATTATTCCTCTGGTCCTATTTGTCAGATCATTAACTTTTATAATATTTAAGACTTACGCGGGCATCATTCGATACTCCGGAGCAAAAGATACAGAACGTATATTTCAGGTTACTATAACAGGCTCCCTTGTTTTTACCATACTTAATCTTGCTCATTATTATCTAATTGATGAAACTTTTTTAATTCCTTTTTCAATAGTTGCTATCGATTTTTTAGCTACCATTTTCTTTTTGGCAACATTTAGGTTAATGACCAAAATTCTTTACTACGAACTTTATAACCCCTCAAAAGAAAAAACAAACATTATTATTTATGGTGCAGAACAATTTGGAATCATAACCAAACGTACACTCGACCGCGATGCAGAAAGTAAACATAAAGTACTTGCTTTTCTTGATACTAATATGTCGAATATAGGAAAAACACTCGAAGGGGTTACTATATACCATCCCAGTTCTTTAGAGAGTATAATATCTAAGGATGAAATCGAGAAATTGATTATTGCAAAAGAAAAAATTTCAACCGAAGAAAAACAAGATATTATTGAGAAATGTCTTCAGTTTAATGTAAAAGTACTTTCCGTTCCTGACATAAATACATGGATTAATGGGGAATTAAGTTATAATCAAATAAAAGAAATAAAAATTGAAGATCTTCTCGAAAGACCTCCAATTGTACTTGATGTAAATAAAATTAAAAAAATACTTCTTAATAAAAGTATTTTGGTTACAGGAGCTGCTGGCTCAATTGGCAGTGAAATTGTAAGGCAGTTAATTTCATTCAATCCTAAAAAAATTATTCTTTTTGATCAGGCTGAATCTCCCTTATACGATATGGAGCTTGATTTACAGGAAAAACATAATTTTTACAACTTTGAAATTGTGATTGGCAATATTGCCGACGAATACAGAGTTAAAAGACTTTTCGAAGCATTTAAACCATCCATTGTTTTCCATGCAGCAGCATACAAACATGTCCCTATGATGGAGAATAATCCTACCGAGGCTCTAAGAACCAATATCATGGGAACAAAAATTATTGCAGATGCATCGAACGAATATAAAGTTGAGCAGTTTGTAATGGTTTCGACTGATAAAGCAGTTAATCCGACCAATGTTATGGGCGCTTCGAAACGAATAGCAGAAATGTATATTCAGTCTTTTAATCAGGTTAGTAAAACAAATTTTATTACTACTCGGTTTGGTAATGTTTTAGGATCAAATGGATCTGCTATTCTTCGTTTTAAAAAACAGATCGAGAAAGGTGGTCCTTTAACAGTAACTCATCCTGAAGTAACCCGCTATTTTATGACAATTCCGGAAGCTTGTCAGTTAGTGCTTGAAGCGGGAGCAATGAGTAAAGGCGGAGAAATTTTTCTATTCGATATGGGCAAATCAGTTAAGATTGTTGATTTGGCTAAAAAGATGATCAAATTATCAGGATTAGAGATAGGAAAAGATATTCAGATAAAATTTACCGGACTACGTCCTGGCGAAAAACTATACGAGGAATTACTTTGCGACAAAGAGAATACAATTCCTACCTATCACTCTAAGATCATGATTGCACAGGTACCAGACTCCAATTTTGAAACGATTAAAGAAAGAATTGTGGAACTTATCAAACTACAAAAAAGGCATAATAATTTTGAGATAGTAAGAAAAATGAAAGAAATCGTTCCTGAGTTTAAGAGTCACAATTCAGTTTATGAAGAACTTGACATTGAATTCCAAAACAACCTAGATGCACAGTAAATTTATATTCCATCATACAACTCCAGTACAAATCCGTTTTAACGATTTTGACTCACTAAGACATATTAACAATTCTGTTTACCAGAATTATTACGATCTGGCCAGAACCGATTATATCGAACTGGTTTTTAAGGAAAAAATGGACTGGGATAATAAAGGCGTAGTGTTGGTTAAAGTAACTATTGAGTTTATCCGGCCGATTTTACCAGATGATATTGTTGTGGTAAAAACCAAAATCTATAAAATTGGTAATAAAAGCTTCGGGATGTTTCAGCAGATTTTAAATCCACAAACAGGTGAACTTAAATCAACTTGCGATTCTGTAATGGTTTCGTATTGCCAGGGAGCCGATAAACCTTGTCCTATGCCGATTGAATGGAGAGAAAGAATTGCTAAGTTCGAAAAAGATATTCAGTTTTAATAAGGATTATTCATCCAGATCCATAATCCCATCAGCAAGTTCAATAACAATGTATTGTTCATCATCATCTACTTCGATAATTAAATCATAGTGAGCAGGAATGAGTATTTCGCTATCAGACGTTTTAACCAACAATAAAGGGTTTCCGGATAAATCCATATATTCTAATACCTGTCCTATTACTTTTAGATTTTGATCCTTTACAGTATAACCGGTCACGCTGATGAAATTGTCTTCATCTTTTTGAAGATATTTTTCAAACTCTCTGGGCAGATAAAAGTCTGATCCTATGTACTCCAAGGCTTTAGGCTCATTATTTACATCCTCAAACTTTATGATTACTGTATTTGATGATTTAGGTCTGAAGGATTCAATAAAAAAAGGAACCAGTTTTCCATCGATTTCGATAAAAACTGATTCCAGTTTATTCATTTTTGCAGGAACATCATTATTAAACCTGGCAATTATTTCGCCTTTAACACCAGTAGTTTTAGAAAGCGATCCAAGTAAAAAATGATCGTCCTTTTTGAGCATGAAAATCTTATTAAGCTTGAGCTTCGTCGGTATTTTCAGTTTCAGGAGCAGCCTGCTCTTCAGCAACTTCTTCCTGTGCTGCTTCAGCTTTAGCTTCGGCAGCAGCTTTTTCAGCCAATTTCTTAGCTACTAATTCAGCTTTTGCCTCACGAACTTTACCTTCAGCATCTAAACGTTGTTTCAAGTCTGAATCTTTTCCTTTCTTCAGCATGTCGCGTTTAGCCTGGATTTTGTTTTCTTTTTCTTTCATCCAGGTTTGGAATTTTGCTTCGGCTTGTTCTTCAGTTAAAGCACCTTTTTTTACTCCTTCGAGCAGGTGTTTTTTCATCATAACACCTTTGTACGACAGAATAGCTCTACATGTATCTGTAGGTTGAGCGCCTTTGTTTAACCAATCTAATGCACTATCAAAATTTAATTCGATAGTAGCAGGATTTGTGATAGGATTGTAAGTACCTATACTTTCAATAAATCTACCATCTCGTGGCGCCCTGCTATCTGCGATAACAATGTGATAATAAGGAGTTTTTTTACGTCCTCTTCTTGTTAATCGAATCTTTACAGGCATACTCTTTTGTTTTTAAATTAAACCTACTTTTAAAAATTGTGCGGCAAAGATACAACTTAATTTCTTTTTTGAAAGCTTTTTTGCTTTTTTATCCTATCTATTTCAACTCGTTACCTCTTTTATCCTAATAGATGCAAATATAGACTGTTTAGAATAAATCATAATTTTTAATTAGTTATTAACATTAAAAGTAAAATAATATCGATTTGCTTAATTTTAAAAACCGGAAAACACAATCCGAAATTTAATATTTATACAGAAAATCAGGAGTTTACAGATGATATCGTTTACCCATTTACATGTTCACACGCAATATTCAATTCTCGACGGAGCATCTGATGTTCCGGCATTGGTTAAAAAAGCCAAAGACGATGGTATGCCCGCTGTTTGCATTACCGACCATGGAAACATGTTTGGAGTAAAACACTTTTATAACGAGTCAAAAAAACAAGGTATTAAGCCAATATTAGGTTGCGAAATTTATATTGCCAGTGGAAGTCGTTTTGAAAAAACAGGTAAAGAAGACCGCAGCGGTAATCACTTAATTTTATTGGCAAAGAACAAAATCGGTTACGAAAATCTCTCAAAGATAGTTTCATATGCATGGATTGAAGGATTTTACTACACCCCCAGAATAGACTGGGACCTATTACGCAAATATCACGAAGGAATTATAGCATGCTCGGCATGTCTTGGTGGTGAGGTTCCCCAGGCAATTATGGAAAAAGGCGAAGATGCTGGCGAAGCAAAAGCCTTAGAATACAAAGCCCTGTTTGGCGAAGATTTTTACCTCGAATTGCAGCGCCATAAATCGGGTGATCCTAAAAAAGATGAAGAAGTTTATAAGGAACAGGTAAAAGTTAATGAAGTACTTATTCGTATTGCCAAAAAAATTGATATTAAGCTTATTGCTACGAATGATGTACACTTTATAAATGCCGAAGACGCCGAGGCACATGATCGCTTAATCTGTCTCAATACAGGTAAAGACCTTGACGACCCAACCCGGATGAAATACACCAAGCAAGAGTTTTTTAAAACTCAGGCAGAGATGAATGAGTTGTTTGCTGATATTCCCGAAGCGCTCGAAAACACAAACGAAATAGTAGCTAAAATCGAGGATTATGGGCTGGAGCGCCATCCAATTATGCCCGAGTTTGAATTACCCGAGAATTTTACTGATGAAGATGAATATTTAAAGCACCTGACTTACGAAGGAGCTAAAAAACGATATCCTGAAATAACTACCGAAATTCAGGAAAGAATTGATTTTGAGTTATCTGTGATTAAAAAAATGGGATTTCCCGGTTATTTCTTGATTGTTCAGGATTTCCTAAACGCCGCACGCGAAATGGGTGTTTCTGTTGGCCCGGGGCGTGGTTCAGCAGCGGGATCTGTGGTAGCTTTTTGTAATCGAATTACAGATATTGATCCTTTAAAATATAATTTACTGTTTGAGCGCTTTCTGAATCCTGATCGTATATCGATGCCCGATATTGATATTGATTTTGATGAGGATGGCCGGGAAAAGGTAATCGATTGGGTTGTAAAAAAATATGGCGAAAAACGAGTTGCACAGATTATTACCTTTGGTACCATGGCCGCTAAGATGGCTATTCGTGATGTGGCAAGGGTTGAGAAATTGCCTCTCAGCGAATCAGACCGATTGGCTAAATTAGTTCCCGAAAGACCTGGCATAACAATTAAGGACGCATACAAAGAAGCTCCTGATCTGCTAAAAGCAAAAAACTCAGGAAATGAACTTGTAGCCAGAACTTTAAAGTATGCCGAAACACTCGAAGGATCAGTAAGACATACCGGCTTGCACGCTTGTGGAATTATTATCAGTCGTAACGATCTTACTGAGCACATTCCTGTATGCACATCAAAAGACTCTAAGTTACTCGTTACCCAGTTTGATGGTAGCCATGTTGAATCCGTTGGAATGTTAAAGATGGATTTTCTTGGGCTTAAAACATTGTCGATTATCAAGGATGCTCTCGAAAATATAAAGGAATCGAAAGGGGTTGATATTGATATAGATAACCTCAATCTTGATGATGAAAAAACTTTTGAGCTATATAGCCATGGCGAAACAACTGGTTTGTTCCAGTTTGAATCGGCAGGAATGAAAAAATACCTCAAAACCCTTAAACCAAACCGATTTGAGGATTTAATTGCCATGAATGCTCTTTATCGACCAGGACCAATGGAGTACATCCCACAGTTTGTGAACCGAAAACACGGTAAAGATCCTATAAACTATGATCTTCCCGAGATGGAAGAATTCTTAAAGGATACTTATGGAATTACAGTTTATCAGGAGCAGGTGATGTTACTTTCCCAAAAGCTAGGAGGATTTACCAAAGGTGAAGCCGACTCTTTGCGAAAAGCCATGGGTAAAAAGAAACGCGACCTGATGGATCAGATGAAAACCAAGTTTATGGCTGGTTGTGAGGCAAATGGACATGATCTAAAAATAGTAAATAAGATCTGGAACGACTGGGAATCATTTGCTGAGTATGCATTTAACAAATCACATTCAACCTGTTATGCCTATGTTTCTTACCAAACAGCCTATTTAAAAGCACATTACCCTGCCGAGTATATGGCTGCTGTGCTAAGTCGAAACTTTACCGATCTAAAAAAGATCACCATTTTTATGGATGAATGCCGCAGGATGGGTATTTCAGTTCTTGGTCCTGATGTTAATGAGAGTAAACTAAGGTTTACAGTTAATGCTAATGGAGATATTCGTTTTGGATTAGGCGCGATTAAAGGGGTTGGTGAAAATGCAGTTATAAAAATAGTTGAAGAAAGAAAAGAGAACGGAAACTTCAAAAATATTTATGATTTTATTGAGCGAATCAACCTAAGCCATGTAAATAAAAAAACCATAGAAGGGTTAGCAACAGCAGGTGCATTTGATAATCTTGACTCAATTGCCCGCGGCCAGTATTTTACCGTTGATGCTAAAGAAACCACTTTTATCGAAAACCTGATTAAATACGGGAATACATTTCAGGCCGATAAAAACACTAAACAAATATCATTGTTTGGAGGAAAAAATACAATTGAAATTTCAAAACCTAATGCACCAGTGCAAAACGATTGGCAAAAACTGGAAACACTAAACAGAGAGAAAGAAATCATTGGCGTTTACCTGTCGGCACATCCGTTAGATGATTTTAAACTTGAAATTGACAATTTTTGTAATGCTAGTTTATCAGAACTTAGCGAATTAGCTCATTTAAGAGGGAAAGAACTTGCTGTGGCAGGCATTGTAACGGAGGTAAAGCATGGAACATCAAAAAACGGAAATCCTTATGGGTTTTTAACCATTCAGGATTATACCGATTCATTCCGTTTTGCCTTATTCGGAAAAGATTACCAGGAATTCAGAAAATATTGTTATATGGATTACCCTTTGCTTATAAAAGGAAATATTTTGCCCAAAGCTTATAAAGAGGAAGAACTAGAGTTTAAAATTAAATCAATAATGATGCTTGGCGAAGTTAGAAACAACCTTGTAAGAAGCATCTCAATTACAATTCCTATACAAAGTATTCAACCCGCCTTGATTAATGAGATTAAAGAAGTTGCACTTAAACAAAAAGGAAAAGCCCAATTGAAATTTAAAATAGTAGATCCAGAAGAAAAATTAAGTGTAAATTTATTCTCCAGAACCGAAAAAATAGATGTTTCGAATGATCTTATTGCTTATTTAAATAAAAAATCTGATCTTCATTATTCGGTAAATTAAACAATTTATGGCTAAATTTGTATTTAGAAAACTAGTATTTGCAATTAATCATTAAACATAAAACGCTTAATATCATGACAATAGAAGTTAACGACTCAAATTTTGAACAAGTAGTACTAAAATCAGACAAACCAGTATTGGTTGATTTTTGGGCAGAATGGTGTGGACCATGCCGAATGATCGGACCACTTGTTGAAGAATTATCTGAAGATTATAACGGAAAAGCCACGTTTGTTAAGGTTGATGTTGACAGCAGCCCCGGTGTTGCTTCTAAATTTGGAATAAGAAATATTCCAACTATTTTATTCTTTAAAAATGGCGAAGTAGTTGATAAACAAGTTGGAGCAGTTCCAAAAAGCAATCTCGAAGCAAAACTAACTCCTTTGTTATAAAAGAATTATTTTTAAATAATAAAGAGCATGAAAACCAATTTTCATGCTCTTTTTATTTATAACTTTTTGTTAACGGGATTATTTATTATCTTACTAGCTATTATTATTTGAAACTGAAATGGAATATTCAAATCTAAAGATTAAAGATTGGGCTATTGAAGACCGCCCCAGAGAAAAACTTTTAAAAAAGGGGATTGCATCCCTTTCTGATGCAGAGCTAATCGCAATACTTATTGGTACAGGAACAAAAAATGAATCAGCGGTTGAACTTGCAAAAAAAGTGCTTAAGAATGCTAACAACAATCTTAACGAACTTGGTAAACTTGAAATAAAAGACTTACAAAAAAGCAAAGGAATAGGCGAAGCAAAAGCAATAATTATAACTGCAGCCCTTGAGTTAGGGCGACGACGAAAAGTAACTGATATTATCCAAAAACAAAAGATATCTTCAAGCAACGATGTGTTTGAGATTTTTCAACCTCTTCTTGGCGATTTACCTCACGAAGAATTTTGGATTCTTTTGCTTAACAGATCAAATAAAATAATTGACCGGTTTAAGATAAGTCAGGGAGGCATTTCTGGAACAGTTATAGACGCACGATTAATTCTTAAAACAGCAATCGAAAAACTGGCATCATCAATCATTTTATGCCATAACCATCCATCAGGAAATAAAATGCCTAGCGATGCTGATGATTCAATTACAAGGAAATTAGTTGATGGAGGAAAATTACTCGATATAAAAGTTCTTGACCATCTGATAATTTCCGACACCCAGTTTTTTAGTTACGCCGACGAAGGGAAGCTTTAATATTACATAAACCGATTACTTTTGAAAATTAGTTATTTGCATAATGATGAGATTAATTTTGTACGCTGGGATAATTGTATAAACAATGCATTTAATGGAAATATTTTTACCTTTTCGTGGTACCTGAATATCCTCTGCGACAATTGGTGCGGATTAATAATGGGCGATTACAAATATGTTATGCCACTGATTCCCCATACGATTTTCAATAAAAAGATCCTAATAACTCCTGTACTTGGAGAAAAACTTGGAGTTTTTACCAATGAAATTCTAACCGAAGAAATTGTAAATCAATTTATTGATACCATTCCTTCAGATTTTACTTTTGTTTCTATTCTGTTGAACAAATACAATAAAGTATCCGCTAGCAATTTTGAAATCAGGAATAAAAAAATCTTTGACATTGATCTGATACAAACCTATTCATTGGTTTCGCAAAAATATTCCAATACTTTTCATAAAGATATTCAAACTGCAAAATCAAACAGAATAACCGTAATAAATGGATTATCACCAAATGATTTAATAAATCTTTCATTGATAAAAGGGTCAAAATCGGTTCCAAAACTGAATACTCTTGATATCAGTCGTTTACGAATGATTATCGCATTTTCGATAAGGTATAATCTGGGTGAGATCTATGGCGCCTTTACAGCAGAAAACAATTTATGTGCTGCTGCTTTTTTCATAAAATCAAAAAATAAGATATATTTATTATTTAGTACCGAAAATAAATCGAGCGAAAATTTGAAAGCGATGTCGATATTAATTGATCGTTTTATTGAGAACCATTGTGAAAAAAATTTAACTTTGAATTTAGATAATTTGGTAGTTAAAGAGGCCGGACTTTTTTTACAAGGAGTAGGCGCTACCGAATACAAGTCAAAGAAAATGTATAAAAACAATTTGCCATTTTTATATAACCTATTATTAAAATAACAAACTATGCTACATATCCTTTCACAACAAAACTCGTTATTAAATCAGTTTATTGCTGAATTAAGAGATGAAAATATTCAGAAAGACAGTATGCGTTTCAGACGCAATATGGAACGTATAGGTGAAATTATGGCATACGAAATTAGCAAAACACTCACATATAAATCAACCGAGATAACCACTCCGCTTGGGATTTCGAAGATGAATCTTACAACTGATCCGATAGTTAATGCAACTATTTTGCGAGCAGGATTACCTTTTCATCAGGGCATTCTAAACTATTTTGACAAAGCCGAAAACGCTTTTATTTCGGCTCATCGAAAATACCACAAAGACGGTTCGTTTACTATTCAACTCGAACATATTTCAAGCCCGTCAATCGAAAACAAAATACTTATTCTTTCTGATCCAATGCTGGCATCAGGAGCATCAATGGAAATAGCCTATAAAGCTATTGTTGAAAGAGGCAAACCAACACATACTCATATAGTTACTATAATTGCCAGTAACCAGGGTATTAACTACGTTAAAAAGCATTTACAAATGAAAAATATTACCATTTGGGCTGGCGACGTGGATGATGAGCTCACCGTTAAGTCGTATATTGTTCCAGGACTAGGCGATGCAGGTGATTTGGCCTATGGAAACAAAATATAGTTTATTTGAAAATTGTAACCTCCGAATTATCATCACATTCGTTTAACAAGGTCTTTATCGATTTACCAAAAACAGGATGATTAAGTTTTGGATCTATCTCGTTTAAAGGAACTAGCGTAAATTTTCGTTTATGT
>JAVEZW010000094.1:0-12513 GCA_034002805.1 Bacteroidales bacterium
GATAGTTTGCTCATAAATTTTTGTTATCCAAGTTTACTTAGTTTAGTAATAATATCGATACTGTTTACTTTTATCTTTTTACCATCAATATCAATAATCTTATCATTTTTAAATTCTGTAAGTGTTCTAATCAAACTTTCTTTAGTTGTTCCAGCTAGTTCGGCAAGCTCAGTGCGCGAAAGAGGTATTTCAAATTCATCTGAGTTAAAAATAGTATTAACAAAATACAGCAATAATTCAGCTACTTTTCCTGGCAATTGCTGTTGGTTTTGAGCTATAATTTTATCGAACATATAAAGATTATCATGGCTTAATAATTCGAGTAAAAGTGTTGCGTAACGACCATTTAGCTCAAGAACCTGTTTGAATATTGTAATATCGATAAAAAGGATTTCTGTTTCTTTAAGTGCTGCTGCTGAATAGCGAAAAGTATCTTCGCCAAATACTGAAATGTTTCCAAGATAATGATCAGGAGTTACAAGCTTATAAATGATGTTTTTTTGATCTTTGCCTTCTTTATAAATCTTTACCAATCCCGATTTTACAAACATGATATGCGAAGTACGCGTGTTTTGCTTAAAGATTGTGTCTTTAGTGCTGTACTTAACAATATTGCTGCTGTTTCTAATTAAACCAATCTGTTCGGTTGTTAAATACTCGGCATACGGTATTAGGCCTGAGGAAACAGCTTGTTGGTTATTAGATTTCATGGGTTAATGAGTGTTTCTGTAAATGTATTAATTTTTTTTATTTGGAGTGATTTTATATCATTTATTTTGGTGATACAAATCATTATTTAAAGTAAGGAAGGTCATTGATAAAAAATTGCTTTTAATCAGCCTGAACCTTTAATTTACCCTTTCTACAATCAATTTTTTTTTAAATGTAATTACTATGGATAAGTTAATGAAAGTATTGGTGGTTGATGATTCTGAAACCAATCTGGTATTACTCGAAGCAATACTTGGTGATGAAGGATTTGATGTAAAAACATCTTACACGGTTAAAGAAGCTATCGAGTTGCTGGGTGATTATTTGCCCGATTTGATTCTCCTTGATCTGCTTATGCCTAACGAAAATGGCTTTGACATGTTAAAAAAGCTTCGGTTAAACACGCAATACTCAAAAATACCGGTAATAATTGTTACTGCCTTTGCTAATAAAGAAAACTCGGCCATGGCTTTTGACCTCGGTGCTATTGATTTAATTGAAAAACCAATTGATATTCAGCTATTTCTTGATAAAGTTCACAAAGCCCTTAAAATTGCTTAATTAAGCAGATATGACTGGCAAAAGAAAATCAAACCATATTGAATTAATGCTTTGCTTAACACATTTACCGTTAAAGAGATAACGGAGATGTTTACAACCATTGAAGAAAAAATTATGTCTTTGCATTCATGCTCATCTAATGATTTTCAGATGCTTAATGCAAATTTTAAAGAAGTGTACAAGCTTGCCAAAGCAACCGATCAAAGTATAAATAAAGGTTTAAGCTGGCTGCAAAAAAATAAAATCGATGCATCATCAGTAATATTAAATAATTCAGATCACAAAATTTCAGATTACTTCAAAGATTCTACCAGCAAGTTTAAAGACCTTGAAAAAGTACTAAAAAACAGTTCCGATAGAATTAGTTCTTTATTTATACCTCTTAACAATCATAGTCAGGACTTAATGAGCCTGAAACTCTTATTAACAAATCTAAACTTCTACGAATCTACCGTAAAAAAGAATAATGCAGATTTAGAAAAACCAATTTACGATGCAGAGCAGTTGGTTATTCATTGTAAGGTATTAACAGAGAAAAAGTATAAAGAACTTAATATACTCCGAAAGAGAATAAAAACTACTATTCTTTTAATTAATCAGTTACTCAATATACAATATGAGATTTCTAAGACGGTTAAAGCAGAGGTGAAAAAGTCAACACAGATGCTTAATCAGTTTGAGCGAATGATCAAAAATAAAACTCTGCATGTAAAACGAAATGATGATTTAAGTACGAGCGTTGATTATATCATTACAAACCTTCAGTACCATGATATTATCAGGCAAAAAATGGAGCATATTCAGCATACTCATAATGATTTTTTGCACGAATTGGATCTATTCAACCAAGACAATAATCAAAAGAAATTAATAAACGAAAAAGCCAAGCAATTCATTCGCATACGCGATATTGCCGGATTACATGCAGCCAAGCTTTTACAAACGAATAAAGAATATAGGCAGGCAATCGAAATTATTGTTAAGAGTTTTTTAAAGATTACTAAAACAATAAGTAGAAACTCCGAATATATTCAAAAATTAAGTGTTCAGGCGAAAAAGGTAAATAATCCGAAGAGGGAATTTGATAAAATCAAAAAAAGAGTTGAAAACAAATTCAACAAGATCAACGAAGAACTTAATCTATTAAAACAAGGTTTCGATGCCGAAATAAAATCTACCGAACAGCTATGGGAGTTGGAGAATGAATTGCATCATCTTCTTCTTAAGCATAGTAATGCTTTTCAGATGGCGTTTGGCGATAATAAAAATGCTCAATACAGTTTAAGCCAGATGTCGTTGTATGTTAATGGTTTGGGTTCTGAATCGGAACTTAATAGTAAGCATTTTTTACCTTTTGCAAGAATCTACCCGGAATTTAGAGAAATTAAATCAGAGTTGCCTACAATAAAGGCCTTTAGCAGCAACATCACTAATATTAGTTCAGTAGGAACTAAAATCCACCATGATTTTAAAGTTATTCTTGGTAAAGTCGAACAACATGATATAAGTAACAATCAACTTCTAGATAATATTAAAAGTTCCATTTCATCAATTAAGTATTACAGTATTTTCGATACTACCATAAACGAAATTATACATATTTTAAGTAGCATAAATATTAGGCTTAAAACATCTTATTCAGGTTATCTCACAGCATCATCAGAGAATCTGGATCATTTGAAAAACTATTACACCATGGATATTGAGCATAGAATCCATGATCGCGTACTAAAGAAAAAAAGTTCATCAACAAAAAAACACAAGCATGATGATATGGATATTGAAATCTTTTAATACATAAGGATTATGAGCAACAAGGATTATAAATTAAAGATAATTCCATCAAAAAATAAAAAAGATGGAAAAGCAGAAGTAATTCTCGAAAAAGAGCTAACCATGTCTATACTGGAGAGTTTGCAGGCAGAGCTCACATGTGTTTTAAATGATTTCGAGATCATTGAGATTAGTCTTAAAAATATTGAATCAATAGATTTGGGTTTTGTACAGTACCTCTACGCGTTTCAATCTACAGCCGAATCACGATCTAAAATTGTAACGCTTAAAGCAACCTGCAATGATGAAACTGAAAACCTGTTGGTTAATACTGGATTATATCGATTATTCAATTAAAAATAAATATTCGGCAGATGCCATATTACCGCCTGTTCAGAATAAAAGCATGATTCACACCACCGAAATAGTGGTGGCAATTGGAGCATCAACCGGAGGAACCGAGGCATTAACAAAACTTATTCAGGAATTACCTGCTGATGCTCCGGGAATAGTTGTGGTTCAGCATATGCCCGAAAAATTTACCACATCATTTGCCAAACGACTGAACGAATTAAGTAAAGTAACGGTTAAGGAGGCCGAAGACGGTGATTCAGTTATTCAGGGAAGAGTTTTAATAGCACCAGGTAATTTCCATCTGCTTTTAAAACGCAGCGGAGCAAAATATTTTGTCGAAGTCAAAGAAGGGCCAATGGTAAACCGACACAGGCCATCAGTTGATGTGCTTTTTCGATCAACAGCGCGATATGCCGGAGCAAATGCCGTCGGTGTTATTCTTACCGGCATGGGCGACGATGGCGCAAAAGGATTGCTTGAGATGAAACAGAATGGTGCTTTTACCATTGCTCAGGACGAAAAATCGTGTGTTGTATTTGGAATGCCTAAAGAAGCCATAAAACTTAATGCAGCCGATAAAGTGCTTCCTCTCGATCAAATAAATAATGCATTTCTAACTTTTGCCAAAAACAGACATCATTAGGCGATAATAGTTCCTTTTTTCCGACCTTTCTTATAAAATATCAGGATATTATTTTTTTAAGGTAAAAGATTTTTTAAATTTAAGCCTTGTTTTATTGCTAGTTGCAAAGCGAAAAAATAGGTTTCTATTTTTCACGTAAAGAGAAAGAATTATGAGTGAACGAAATTCTCAAAGTATTGTATTTAAATATACAGTAAGTGGTTTTATTATTGGTCTAGTAACCCTATTATTTATTATCGTTGTCGATTTTTTAATTAAAAGAATTAGCTTCTCCGAATTAACTGAGCTGCATAAAACCAATCCTGTATATATTTTACTCGATTTATCTCCAATAGTTCTTGCTTTCTATGCTTACCTTATAAGTAAAAAGTACGCCGATACATCAAAAACATTGCATAACTCTTTAAAGCACGAATTTGATAAAACACAGAAAATATACCGCTTTGTTGAGAAAATAAGACATGGGCAATTTGACTCTGAATATAAAGTGCAGGGTGCCGATGATGTTTTAGGTCAATCGATTCTCGATTTAAGAGATAATCTGAAGAATAATAAAATTGAAGAAGATAAACGACGAAACGAGGATCAACAAAGAAACTGGATTGCCGAAGGATTAGCTATGTTTGGCGAGGTGCTGAGAAAAAATACCGATAACATTCAGGAACTGTCCTACAATCTTATATCTCAGCTTGTAAAGTATATAAAAGCAAATCAGGGTGCATTCTTCATCATTAACGACGAATCGGTTACCGACAAACATCTTGAGATGACAGCTTGCTATGCTTATGAGCGTCGTAAATTTGCCGATAAGCGTGTTGAGTGGGGCGAAGGTATTATCGGTGCAGCAATACTCGAGCAACAAACCATTTACATGACAGATGTTCCTGAAACATATGTTAGTATTACATCAGGTCTCGGACAAGCGGTTCCAAAGTGCCTGCTGGTAGTACCTTTAAAAATTAATGATGAAGTACATGGTGTTCTTGAGATTGGAGCCTTTCAGCCGTTCGATAAACATATTATAGAGTTTGTTGAGAAGGTAGCCGAAAGTGTGGCCTCAACCATTTCAAACGTTAAAATTAATACCCAAACAGCAAAGCTTCTTAAGGAATCTCAACTGCAAGCCGAAACTCTTGCTTCTCAGGAAGAACAGATGAGGCAGAATATGGAGGAGTTGCAAGCCACACAAGAAGAGGCTGCCCGACAGAGCGAAAAATTTATCACCTTTACAAATGCTGTTAATCATACGCTTATTCGAGCTGAATATGATGCAAATGGTCATTTGATCTATGCAAATACTAAATTTCTTAAAAAACTTGGTTACGACAGCAACTCTGAGGTTGAAGGGCAACATATATCTTTGTTTATCAACGATAAAGACCGCGAATGGTTCGATGAACTTTGGGAAGGCCTGGCAAAAGGAGGAAAGCATTTCGAAGGTGATATGAAACATGTTACCAAGCAAGGTCGCGATTTGTGGACAATGTCAACCTATACCTGTATGCGCAATGATAATGGATCTGTTGATAAGATATTGTTCCTTGCTATCGATACTACCGAACAAAAGAAACAAAGTCTTGATTATCAGGGACAGATACAGGCACTTAATAAATCAACCATTAAAGTGGAGTTTTTACCTACTGGCGATTTATTGGAATGTAATCAAAAATTCATTGATTTAATGGAGTTTTCATTATACGAACTTAAAGAAAAAACCATTTTTGATTTTGTTGATAAAACAGACCTGAACAGACTGCGCGAAATATGGGATGATATTGCTCTGGGTAATACCTGGGAGGGAACATTACGACACAGAACAAAAGAAGATAAGGATGTTTGGGTAAGAGTATCGCTTTCTGCTGTTCGAGACATGTATGAAGATATTTCGAAGATAATTTATATCGGTACTGATGAAACCAAAGAACGTTTGATGGAGATCGAAACAAAAAAACAAACCGATTTACTTAAAAAACAGGAAGAAGAATTACGCATGTCAAGGCTTGATCTGCGAGCTCAACTTAAACAATCAAAAGACGAAGTTCGTCAGCAATTCAAAGAAATTGAAAAAGTAAAAATCAGAAACGAAAGAACACTCGAAGGTGCTCTGGATGCAATAATTACGATTGATAATCACGGAATTATTAAATTCTTTAATAATGCAGCCGAAGAGCTTTGGAATATTAGTAAAAATGAAGTGTTAGGACGAAGTATTAATAAATTGTTCCCTGAAAATGAATATGCCGATGAATTTATTAATTCTTTTATCGATACACATGCAGAAAAAATAGTTGGACAAAGACGCGAAGTTACAATCAAAGATACTAAGGGCGAAGAGAAATCTGTTATTTTCTTGCTATCGCAAGCCAAACTCGATGATGAAACTACCTATACGGCTTTTATTCAGAATATTTCGGTTGATTTATTTTAACATGATAAGGCCTTCTTTCCATCTGTTTTAAGGTTTTTAGCAAGAAAAAAGTGAACTAAAATTTGGTCTGGATTTAAAGCTTTCTAAGTAATTATTGTCTTTTAACTAATCTGATTGAACCAATTTTAGCTGATTTTGTATAATAGTTTTCAACATTAATCTATTTGAAAAATAAATACCTGTTATGAAATTTAAAAATAAATTCCTCTTTGTAGTTATACTTAGTGCTTTATTTTCAGGTTGTTATGATTATAGAAAACCATCTGAATTCACCGTGAAAATTATTGAAACAAGCGATGTTCACGGAACAATTTTTAACTACGATTTTATACTCGACACAATTTTAAATTCATCTTTATCGCAGGTTCAGAGCTATGTAAATCAACAAAGAAAAGAATACGAAGTGGTTTTGTTGGATAATGGTGATATTTTGCAAGGTCAGCCTGTAGTTTATTACTTTAATTATCAGAACACTACCGATTCGCATATAGTTTCGAGAGTTTATAATTTTATGCAATACGATGCCATGACAATTGGTAATCATGACATCGAAACAGGCAGCAAAACATACGATAAGCTGGTTAAAGAATTTAAATTTCCCATACTTGCGGCAAATGCAGTTCGTAAAGATAATGGAGAACCCTATTTTAAGCCATATACAATAATTGAAAGAGCTGGGTATAAAATTGCTGTTTTGGGTCTTATAACTCCAAAAATACCCGAATGGCTTCCTGAAGAGTTATGGAAAGAAATGGAGTTTAAGGATATGATTGAAACAGCTCAAAAATGGGTTCCTGTAATTCAACAAAACGAAAAACCTGATTTATTGGTTGGGTTATTTCATGCAGGATTCGATTATACTTATGCAAATTCTGATGAAACAACTTATAAAAACGAAAACGCATCTGTTTTGGTGGCAAAAAAAGTTTCCGGATTTGATATCATCTTTATTGGGCATGATCATCAGACGTGGAACGAAAAAGTAATCAATTCAGAAGGAAAAGAAGTTCGTATTTTGGGACCAATAGATAATGCAAAGCAAATTGCTGAAGCTACCATTTCGTTCAAAAAATCATTGTTTGGCAAAAATACCCGAGAAATAGAGACGCAGATTATACCGATTAAAAACTATCCAACAGATAGTACTTTCGACAAAACTTTTATGAATGATTATAACGAGGTTAAAACCTACGTTTCGAAACCCATTGGCAATTTTACTCATCCATTATGTTCGCAGGATGCCCTTTTCGGGCCATCGGATTTTATGGAATTAATACACACCATTCAGCTTGAGATTTCAAAAGCAGATGTTTCAATTGCAGCATCGCAATCGTTTAATTCATGCATCGATAATGGTCCTGTTTATATCCGCGATATGTTCAAATTGTTCAGATACGAGAATTTTCTTTATACGATTACCCTTTCAGGAGCCGAAATAAAAAATTACCTCGAATATTCATATGGTAATTGGTTTAACGACATGAAAACCGATAATGACTTTTTGATGATTTACGAGTTGGACGAAGATGGAAATCCCAAAATAAACGAGAAATCAACTGTAGCTGATCTAAAAAATATGTTTTTTAACTTTGATGTTGCTGGTGGCCTAAAATATACTGTTGATATTTCTAAACCAAAGAATCAAAAAATAACCATATTTTCGCTTGCTAATGGTAAGAAATTTCACATGGATAGTCTTTATACCGTTGCTATGAATAGTTATCGTGGAAATGGCGGAGGTGGATTGCTTACATATGGTGCAGGAATTAGTAAAGAAGATATTGTTAAACGAAGAATTCAATCAACTGACGTAGATTTAAGGTTCTGTGCCATACAATGGATTGAAGAAAATAACGTAATTAATACTGATTTTAAACCTGATTGGCATATTATACCTCAGTCTTGGTGGAGAAAAGCAGTCGAGAGCGATAAAAAGCTCTTAAACCTAAAAAACTAATCATTTATTCTATGATTCGATATACTACATTTATTATCATCCTATTGTTATTAGGATCTTGTATTTCACAGAAACCCGAAAAGGATGATAATCCCAAACAAGCAAAAAATATTATATTATTAATTGGCGACGGAATGGGTGTTGCTCAGATATACTCAGCTATTTCAACTTCTGAGGAAAAACTTAATTTCGAGCAGTTTAAAATTATTGGTTTTCATAAAACACATTCTGCTACCGATTATATTACCGATTCAGGAGCTGGAGGAACAGCTCTGGCAACTGGTGTTAGAACCTGTAATAGCTGTATCTCAATTGATACATTAGGTAATTCTTTAAAAACGATTTTAGAATATGCCGAAGAAAATAACCTGGCAACAGGTTTGATTTCAACAAGTTCGATTGTTCATGCTACACCTGCATCGTTTATTGCCCATGTGCCTAGTCGCAACGATTACGAGGATATTGCCACTTATTTCTTAAAAACAGATATCGATCTTTTTATTGGTGGTGGTAAAAAGCAATTTGTACAACGAAAAGATGGTTTAAATTTAATCGATTCCTTAATAAATAAAGGATTTCATATATCAGATAGTATTTGTCATATACCTAAAAACTACGATGGTAAATTAGCTGTGTTTACTGCTTTTGCACATAATCCCTATAAAAAGCAAGGTAGAACCAATATGTTACCCGAGGCTACAGAAAAAGCCATAGAAATGTTAAGCAAGAATAATGATGGGTTTTTTCTTATGGTGGAAGGTTCTCAAATTGACTGGGGCGGACACGATAAAAATATCGATGTGGTTGTATCAGAAACAATTGATTTTGATAAAGCAATTGGTAAAGCTCTAGAGTTTGCCAAAATGGATGGAGAAACACTTGTTATTGTTACTGCAGATCACGAAACGGGTGGATTAACCCTTGTAGAAGGTGATCTGGCCAAAAAAACAATTGAGGCAAATTTTTCAACAGATGATCATACTGGTGTTATGGTTCCTGTTTTTGCATTTGGTCCTGGAGCCGAAAAATTTGGTGGTATTTACGATAATACAGAGGTTTTTGAGAAGATGATGAGTTCGTTTGGGTTTAAAAAATAATTTAACATACTAAAAAAGAGAGCAGATCATTTTGATCTGCTCTCTTTTTTTTACTACTTAACCTTTTAGTACAATTGAATACTTCCGTATTTTGTAATGATGTTAATTTTAGATTGGCTATTCTGATCAGTACCTACAGTGCCATCAATGTTTAATTCGGTTGATTCTTTAATTCGGTTAACCCTTCCTGTTGCCGGATAATTTATATCTCCATATTTTGCAACACCAACAATCTGATACGATGCGTTTTCCTCAATGCCTAATTTTACACTGCCATATTCGTTCTCTATTTCAATTACTTCAAAATCTTTAGGTATAAACCCTACAGTAAAACCACCATATCTGTTCTCAACATCAATCTTTTTGGTAATCTCATCAAATTTAAAATCTGTATATGCTGCGGTGGTTATAAAATTAGCCAAACTGCCCATTTTGTAAACATCATATTTCGATTCGCAAACTACTGAGCTTCCTTGGGTTATATAAAGTTTAGAATACTTTGTAATGGCAATCAGTGCTTTACTTTTTTCAATTTCAAGCTTCGAGTATTTCATATTTAGCTTTAACCATTCAGTTTCTTCAATATATCCATCGGAATAGGCGAGCTCAATTTCGCTTAGCGGTTTGGAATTATCTCTAATTATTTTATTTGCTTTAAGATTTCCATATTTAACAGATATCATTGCATGTCCGGTAATTTCATTAATAAAGAGGTTGCCATATTTGTTTTCAATATCTAGCTTACAATTCTTTGGCATTTTTACCTCGTAGTTTATGCTAAATTCTTTTTTCGAATCGCCAAAAGAAATATTTCGGTTAAACCTGTCATCTATTATCGTTATTACACTAATAACATTCGAATCGCTACTAAACTCAACATTTAAATAATTAAGCAGTTCTTTTGCTTTTTCTTCGTCTCTATGTTCAACTTTAATTATTATATCTATGGCTATTTCGTTCTTGTCCCAGTTATTTATATTCACATTCCCAAATTTATTTTGGATGATGAGCAAGGTGTTTTGGTCTGCAGGATATTCGTTATGCAGATTTTTGGTGTATTCCTGAACAGCCGCTGTAGCTGTAAATATTACAAATAGCTGAATGCTAAGTAATAAGAGTATTGGTTTAGATTTCAGTGCTTTCATAATTATCAGATTTTTGTTGATTTATAGCTTTTACTTGTTGTAGTTGATTTAATATTTGATTCATGATATCTACTTTCGTTTGATAATGCTGTATCATAGCATTTATAACTCGCTCGTCTGATGGATTGTTTTTTAAATCGTGTTTTAGGTTTTCGTAAACAATATCCATTTGTTTTAGTTCTTCGAGTAACAATTTTTTTTGAGAGCTATCAGCAAATTCGAGTGAACTAATTTCGTTAAATTTTTGACTGGCAAGTGTTGCGTAATAAATTTCAACCTCATTGTATTCGGGCGAAAGCTGATGAAGAGCAATTCCGTTTCTGGTTTCAATAGTTGGGCTAAATTTATCGTACACCCATAATCCAGAAAGAACTACAAGAACAGTTACTGCTGCTGCTTTTAATAAAAATCCTACAGAAAAACTAGATTTTCTTTTATTAAAACGGACCAATTTTTGTTCAAATCGCTCAAAATGGCCATCGTCGGGTTCGGATGAATCAAATACCGATCGGTTTTCCTGTATTATTTTTTCCAGATCTTTCATGGTTAGTATATTTTTTCTTTTTTATTATTTTTTATTCGTTCAAGCAACTTTTGCCTTGCCCTGGCGCATTGCGATCGTGAGGTTGAACTTGTTATTTTTAAAATCTCTCCGATTTCATCATGATCATAACCTTCAATTAGGTAAAGCGAGAGCACAATCCGATATCCATCGGGTAACTGGTTAATTTGTTCTTTGATCTCTTCAGCCTTGGCTTGTATCTCTTGTTCTTCTTCAATGGTATTTTCAGTTGTTTCTACCGGATTTACCTTGGCTTCTTCAAGTGATAACAAATCAAGCTTCTTTTTTCTCAGTTCGTCGAGTGAATGATTAACAACGATCTTTTTCAACCAGGCTCCAAAACTCACTTCTCCGCGATACAAATTAATTTTTTCAAATGCTTTAAAGAACGACTCCTGCATTATATCTTCAGCTTCAAGGTTGTTATTTACTATTCGTAAGCAGGTATTAAACATTGCCTTATAATACAATTTATACAATTGAAACTGCGCTTTTGGCTCATTCAGCTTGCACCTATCAATAATATCCTGATGGATATTTATATAAATGTTCTCTTGTCTATTCATTTTCTACTATAATGACGTAAGCAATAAATTTATGCTGCATTGGCTACACAATTTATGAAAATTTATTTTTAAGAACATCATTATTGTAATTCTATTAAAATGACGGATTTATATTTAATATGCTGCATATATTTTCAGATAGCTTTTAATTTTTTGAGTTTTATTTAACGAATTAACTATTTTTGTGACCTGAAAAACTAGGAAAATGGCAACCTTTGCAATAAATAATCAGAAACGCAGCTTAATAAGCTTTAATCAATGGACGAATAAAAAATACGCTGTGTTTAATTCGTTAAAACGGATCATTAAAATTGCGTCGTTAAGTGTTGCCTATTCAATAATTGCTATTCCTGAGCTGAGCATTGCTCAAACTGATTCATCGGGCGTGGTAAAAAATCTCGATCTTGAAGAAGTTGTTGTAAGTGCCGAAAGATCGCCGGTTGTTTTTTCAAAGATAGCCAGGGTGGTTACTGTTATTACAGATAAAGATGCGCAAGGATTACCTGGTAATAGTCTTAATGAGTTAATTGAACGTAGTTCGTTTGTTGATATACGACAGCGCGGAACAAATGGCATTCAGGCTGATATAAGCATCCGCGGTGGAACATTCGATCAGAATTTAGTACTTCTCAATGGCATAAATATTACCGATCCCCAAACCGGTCATCATAGCTTAAACTTACCAATAGATCTTAATGCTGTACAAAGAATAGAGA
>JAVEZW010000095.1:0-12510 GCA_034002805.1 Bacteroidales bacterium
AAGAATGCAGATCAGGAACATAAATAAGGTTATTCATCAAAACGGTAAAACATCCGATATCATTGATGTTGTGATGTATGCCTACGAGATAGAAAACGATCCGCAAATTAGCGTATTAGCGGACAAATTGAAAGCTGATACAGTTTTCGAAACCTGTAAAAACATTTGGCAATATCTTTTAGATAATATAAAATATAGAGCTGATGCCGACGGAAGGAATGGGGAAATGATCCGGACACCTGCACGATTAATACATGACGGTACCGGAGATTGCAAAAGTTACAGCCTATTCACAGCGGTAATACTTCGGTACTTAGGTATTCCGCATTTTTTCAGGTTTGTAAGTTACAACAAAATCAAACGGGCAACTCATGTTTACATAGTTGCTAATAATAATATTGTAATTGATGCCGTGGCTGCTGTACAGTTAGGGTATTCATTCAATCAGGAAGTAAAATACACTTATCGTGTTGATATGTCAGAGAGAGGAACAAAAATATCCTATTTAGCAGGTTTACCGGCTTCCCGTCACGCCGTTGGTGTGTCGGATGACTCCGGCAGTACAAACCGTTATGCTGTTTGGACTGCCGGAGAGTCGCAGGAAGAAATTACACCCGGGAAAGCCTGGTTGTATGCAAAGTATGATTTACTGAATGAACTGATTAATATTGCAACAAGTAAAAAAGAAATTGCAAGCCTGTACAATGAGTTATCAATTATCAGTGCGCTGATTTGGGCTTATAATTCGGTTCATGGTAATACGGATGAGTTTGCACGCTTAGCACGTGTAATTGTTTCGATGATTGCAAACGGAAATTTTTACAGTTCTGAAACGGATGTTGATAAACGCAATGCCTGGTTTGAAAATATCATAGCACAGATTCAGACAATCAAAAACCCGGTTCATTATGATTTAAGCTGGTGGCAATTGATCAATACGGAAGTCATTCAGCAAAACGATATCCCGGAACTGGACGGTGTAGGAAATGTAAGCGGTTGGACACCCATTGCAGATGCATTGAAGAAAGCAGGTATTTATTTCCTGTATCTATTCATCCCGGAAAGCGAATTAAAGAACTATCCGGCAGCTGTAACGAAAAAGCGGACTGTACAAAATAACCTGTACAAGTTCATTCATAAGGTTGATGTTTTTCATTCGGCCGATACGGTTAAATCTTTCTTCCGTTCCGGGATCATTGCCCGTACGGATATGACACCGGAGAATTATATTAAAGCGGTTGTAAAGGAGAATGATAAAAATAAATTAGGTTCAATAACATTAGCAACAGTAGCTACAATATTAGGTATTATAATTTCATTAATTCAAATTATATCAATGATTTGGCCTAACTCAGAAGCTGCCAATTATGACTATAAAAATGGTGTTCCTGATGCTGCAAATGAACTTTATGATATAAATAAAAAAACAGCTAATTCCGGTACTACCGGTTCTGGTTCTTCAGTAACAAAAAGTTCCAGTTTGTGGCTTGGCTTAGGATTGTTAGGCACATTATTATTAACTCGTAAAAAAGAAAAAATATGATAAGCGGAATTTTTTCAACATTACTGGGTATCTGTTCAGGATGGTTTTTGTACATATTTATAGATCCATCTGTGAATAATAAGGCAATTCTGAAAAAGCGTAATAAACAAATTTCATTACTTCAAAAACTTGATAAATGGAATACTTATTACAATTATAATCAACTTGTACAGATTGTATATGATGGAATCGTGAAACGATACGGTATAACACCAGCACAGGTTCTTGATATGATTTATAAAAAAGCTACAGCTATTTCAGGTATTGCAGGTTTGGAAGATTTGAATATAGAAGTATTGCTTGATGATGAAGAAATAAAACAACTACCTACTTATCAGGATAGTGCAGGTAATATTTATGATTCAAATACAAATCAGTTAATTAAAGATAGTTCAGGTAATATGATCCGTCAAAATAAAAATTTTTGGCATGATTTGGGCTCAATAGTTGAATGGTTAGTTAAAATTTTAAAATTATTGGGATTAAATTTATCAGATAAATCAATGCAGCCGGCACCTGCAGACTGGAGTTATTATACTGAAAATAAATCTGAAGCAAATATTGCCGGTTCATTACCAATCGTGGTTGGCGGTGTAATACTCTATTATCTATTTTCAACGGCTGGTAAAAAATCAGGTAAATCAAAAAAGTAAAAATTATATAATACAAAATATTTTTTATTCACCCTAAAAAAAAAGAAAATGGCAAAATTAAAAATGCTGAAGTATCCGAAGAAACCAAAACAATCAGCTTCGGTAGTAACGCTTGAAAGGTACATCGAACGTTGCAAAGAGATCGACAAAGAAAATGCAAAACGCAAGGCTCAAAACGCAAAGCGTGAGACACTGAAAAAACGTGTTGCAGGTATCAAACAAAAAGTGTAAACTTTTAAAAAAAAGTAGTAAAATGGCAAAAGTTGGAAAAATTGACTTTAAAAAAGTCGCAATGAATGCAGCTATCACAGCAGGTACCGGCGCAGCTGCTCAGGTACTCAAAGAAGCTGTATTAGTTAATGATCCTGAAACAATGGATTATATCATGATCGGGGGCGGTTTGATCCTTCCTGAATTGGTTAAATCTCCTTATGTTACAACAGCTGGTAACGCTATGTTGGCAATTGGAACGTACAGGATGGCTGATCGTCTCGGCTTAGCTAATAAGATCGGAATAAATGATGAAGTTGCAACAGCAGCCGCCTCGGGGCTTCCTGGACAGCATGCCGTTGGTCAGGGATGGAAACCGGTTTTTCGCAATCCCGGAAAAGAATCTCAAAAGAGCGCCAAGCCGGGGGCGGTCGTACAGTAAAAACAATTTATTAATCAACAAATAATAATAAAAATGAGTAAGGATATTCGTTTTAATCGTGAACGGTTTGATAAAGGTAACAAGTACTACGGTACTAAAGGTATTAACCCACAAACCGCAATGCTCAGAATTGAGGTTCCATTTGTCGCAGGCAAAGGAACGTACAATTTCGAGTTGAAAAAAGCAGTGCAAAGAGCAACTGAAAAGATTTTGCAGCGCAATGATTTATTTGTCGCGCGTGCATTTGGTGTTGCCTTGATGGTAGAAGATGATACACGTGTCGGACATGCTCCGCTGTTATCATATCCTTTGTTAGATTCTGATGCACTTCCTGAAGGTATTCACGGATTCACCGGCACTGATGCCTACATCGTGTATAACGGTGATTTGACCATGAAAACCGGTCAGAATGTAAATTACAGCCGTTTCCCGTTAGCAGGCTTCCTGCACGTTCCACAAACGCAACCAGTTGCCATTCTGAACGATGAAGGTACCCTGGTTCCTTCCGGAATTGTTCCCGAATTCAAACTGGATAACATCCTTTACGAACTTCCCGAAGAGGTAGTATTCGCCGGAACACAGGATCACAAAATTACAATTGATATCCCGTCTGACAGTGAAACAGATATTACAGGTCCGGAAGGAACTACTGCATACCTGGTGTTACTTATCCCGGGATGGTTGTACGAAGGTGGTACTAATGAAGATTACAAACGTGATTCTTCTAATCCTTACCGGATGGCTATCTAAGCAAATACCCTGTTTTGAATCATAGGCGGAAAACCGCTCCTGAAACAAGTTTTCAGAGAGCTTGCAAAATCCAGGAGCGGTTTTTTTAATAATTCAGATATAATAAAATGTATAATACAATTCAAAATATAGCTTGTGTTAATGTAGCTTTGAATGAAGCAAATAACAGATACAAACTGACAAAAGATATTATTTCCGGCAAATCAATACAGTCTATGTTTGTTTTTGGACAAGGAAATGATTATGCACCATTATCGCCGTTTACAAATGTAGCATTGAGTGAAACTGTAGATATAAATAAACTCTCTCTATTCCTGAACCTATTTGATAAAGAAGGTAATCATTTTGTAAAAGATTACTTAATTTCAAATTTTAACTATTCTTTTGACAACTTATTTCCGCCTGAATTTTTTGCTAATCGGCAGATTGATATTGATCTGTCATATATTTCCATACTAAACAATGATAATGCTTATTATCCTGTTAATTTCCTTTTATATGTAATTTATGATACAAATAAAAGAGAATTTATTAATCGTGTTGTTTCAGGGAGTAAAACAATAGAAATTAGTTTTTCTACCAATATTGAAGATAAAAAATTAAGCGATCTTATTAATTATGATATTCGGGACAAACAGATAAAAAAGATATCTGTACATTCATTAGTTTGGGATATTGCACCTTTTTATTTTGATATTGTATGTACAAACGGTTATAGGTTAGAAAATGTACCTATCAATTTTTTTCGCAGAATTGCCGAAAAAGAAATTTACTTGAACAATATCATAATTGATCCTGAGAATTCCTATTTACGTCTCAGAAACTCCGGAATAGAAATCAATTTTTCAAATCATATAAGTTTTATCTATTAATAATTTAGTTATGAATAAATACGTTTCAGGCGCAATTGCTGTAGAAATAGAATTGTCACAAAATAAAAACAAATTCTTTTTTCCTGATGTAGAATTACTCAGGAAAAAGAGAATCAAACATATTGAGTTTGTTTCAATAGCTAAAACTCCTTCAGGTAATACTGTTAGTACTTCACTTGTTAGAAAAACATTCATTACTCTTGTTGAACAAAATACGCAGGATGAATTAATTCAAAATTTGCATGTTCAGGCGTTGAACTATCGTAACAATAAATTATTTATTGATAAATTGGTTGATTTTTCAAAGTCTTACATTACCGTACAGGGTGCATCTTCAGCAGATTTAATGAATAAAAGTTTGCTCTTTGTTGTTTGGTTTGATGAGCCAGATGTTTGGGGTATTATTCCAAAACAGGATAATAGAGTAGCAATAAGTTCTTTTGAAATCAAACTTACCGGGGCAAGAACATATTTCAGTGAAAACCGGGATCTGAGAGATAAAAGATTTCAAAACCTTTTACTTGAATTTCCTGATTATACCCCTACTGGTAATGCTGTTATTTCGTATGATCTTGATGTAGCTGATAATAAGTTTATCACGCTCCGCCGTAAAAATATAGAATTCTTTGTTAATGTTCCACTTGTTTTATTTTATCAGCGTATCAGCGATTTTAAATTGAGACTTCAGAACATCCAGTTTGATTTTGAAACTTCCTATATTGATACATTGACTACATCGGCGGATGATCTGAAAACAGTATTTTTCAACGCAATAATTGATGATAACAAATAAATCTCTGAAATCATGTTAGCAAATGTAGAAGATGTGATCAGATGGCTTGAACTCCAGGAACTGGAATACTGGTCTGTTTCTCTCACTAAAGATGAAGGTAATACAAAAGTATTTGACTGGATAGAAAATGAGACCTTAGAAGCCCGTAAACAGAGATTCCGGGATACGATGAGGATTTCACAGGGTGGAAGATATTATATCAAAGCCAAAAGAAATAAAACAGATGGACGTGGAATATTTTTAGAAGAATTTTCAAATCTTACAAACAATCTCCCGGCTTCACAGTCGGCAATTGGAACCGTTACCGGTATTACTCCGGATGAAGTTGAAAAACGAATTCAGGATGCATTATCAAAAGACAGGCAGGAACGGGAACTAAAGGAGTTGAAAGAAGAAAATCAACAGCTTCAAAAAGCACTGAAAGAAGTTGACACGGCAGGAACCCGGTTCATGCAAAAGTTAGAGCCGTATATCGGTATGATTGCATCATCTTTCGTCAATAAAATAATACCTGCACAACCGGCAGTTACTATGGGTATGGTTGAACATATCCCGGCAGATGAAATGATAGAAGATAACGAAAATGATACAGAAATGAACGAACAGGAACAAACACAGGAAGCAACCCGAATTGAAACAGCGCTTATCAAATGGGCACAAGCTGATCCGGATTATATTAATTTACTTGAAGCTATTGCAGAACTGGCAGCTAGTAAGGACAACATGTACACCATGGCCAAAGGTTTCATAAAAAAGTAAAAAACCATGTACAAAAATATTTTTACATATTATAGTAAAAACTTTGACGGACTAACGATTTATTCTTTATCCGGTGCGTCTATTGGTTCTGAATATCCTACTTTGGTTGAAGGTGATTATGCATCAGTAACACAATCTATACCGGCAGGAACTAAGATCGTATTTACTGGTCGCTTTTTTGAAACGCAAAAAGGTAATATCTGTTATCAAATATTATATTATACTCAAAGCGGATCATATTATGGATATGTGTGGGGTGAGGATTTAAACGGATTCACAAAGGATATCCCGGGAACATCTGAAGAAAATAAAACTACAAACATCATCAATGAATTGATTACTAACAATCAGATGATTGTAGAAAATAACCTGCTTTGCGCTCGTATATTCGAATACTGCAAAGAACGTGGAGTAGTTCTACCGGTTAAAGATCGGCAGACATTGTATAATCTTCAGGCACGATTAATACAGCGTGATAAGAAAATTAAATCATCCGGATATGTGCAAACTTATCAAGAGGGTGTTTCTCCTGAATTTTCTGTTTACAATCAGTCATTGATTAACTTTATGAATAACCCGGGGATTGGTATTGTAATTTCTGGTACAGTGGCAATCATCATCAGTATTGTTTTAATTGCCGGCATATTTGCAGCTGCTTACGCCTTATTTAAGTCACTACATGCTGAAAGTATTGTAGATTATCAATATTCCGCCGATCTGACTGCAAAATTAGTTAAGTTATTACCTCCGGATGTTTATAAGCAATTAATGTTAGAAAATGAAGCAAACAGAAAAGCGGCACAAAAAGCCATTAATGCGGCATCCGGAAAATCAACATTGAATACAATTAAGTATTTGGCTGTTGGTTTCGCCGGTTTCTATTTGTTAGATAAATTTATTGCAACTCGTAAAAATTAAGATATGAAAAAATTCATTGTACAATTAAAAGGTCAAAAGTTAGGTATAAAATGCACCTGGGCGAATGCATTCGCTTATCCAATTTGGAACCGTGGTTATTGTATTCGTTCTTTCGATCATAAAATATTAGCTGAACTGGATGTAGAAAACACAATTGGATTTGCAACCGGTAATACAGAAACCGATGAGAAAGGTATTACCTGGATTGAAGCCCAATTACTTTATACGGACCGTATGCAGGTTGGATGGTTCCGTGAGAAAGATATTTCATTTGAGTTGAAGGATGAAAATAATAAAAGTTCTGATTCATCCTGGATTAAATGGTTGGCGGCAGGATTTGCAGCATTACAACTTTTCAAATAAAAAACAATGGAAGTAATACAGAATACTGGCATTTTTGAAAATGCATCACAAACAAAAAAAATATACGCGAAGAAACCAGGTGTTTTTTACCGTATAAAGGATGAGTATCGTAATACTACTTTTTCAGAATCATATCTTTCTGATAAAAAATTTAGATTTGATACAGATGATTGGTTTATGCCATCTCCAGCGCACATCGATTTAAATGGAAATAAATATTTCTTTGGTTATATATTTTCTTCTATTGATAATGGGGATGAATGGCCTAAAGGTATGGGTGGGGAGGGTATTTTAATAAATCCAGCTGAAATAGATTGGTCTGTAAATCCTACAATGACAGATGAAGATAAAGCAAAAAAAATCATTACATATCTAATTGATAATAATCTTACAATATTTAGAAATTTATTATTATCAGTAGATAAGATAGTAAATTTAATTAATTCATATCTGCCAGAATATTCTAATTTAAATGAATACTATAAATTATTATGGAATAATAAAAATCAATTGTTGAATAAACTTGATGTTGAACTAATTCAAACTATTCATACTGATATAAATAATTTATTTTATTTAAATGGACTATTTAACATAGGTAGTTATTCATTTAAAAACAGACAATATACAACACTACCAGAGTATATAAACTTACAGCGCAATTTTAGCATATTTCTAAGTTACACTGCTCCTATCTTACTTTCAGTATCTGAAGCCCCTATTATGCAAAATGAACGCGCTATTATATATAAAGTAGATTTTGATGTAAGTTCGTCCTATAATATTTTAACCTATTTAGGTAATCGAAGTGTAGCTGTATCAGATGTTGTTTTAAATCGTACTTTTGAAATATTAGATCAATTAGATATAAGTGATTTTAATAATAATTCTGGTGATACAAATACAGGCACAGATAATAACTCAGGCGGAATAGATACCGGAACCGGAAGTGATAATAACTCAGGCGGTACAGATTCCGGTACCGTAAGTGATAATAACTCAGGTGAAACCAAAAGCGAAAAAAGTACTAATATATTGAAATTAATGACATTAGGTTTTACAATATTCAAACTATTAAAATAATGTCTAAACTAAGTATCAACGACTTTGTAAATAAATTTTTCATGCATGCTAATTTAGTTGCTGAGCGAACAGGTGTACCAGCCTTGGTTACACTTACTCAGGCAGCTTTAGAAAGCGGTTGGGGTGCAAAAGCACATAAGTATAATTTCTTTGGACTTACGGCCGGCGCAAATTATACCGGTAAAAAACAATTGTTGCAAACAGTCGAATATCATAAAGATGACAAACAAACTTATCCGGAAATCATTTCAATCACTTATCAAACATCCGGGGCGAAAAAAGGATATTACAGGTATGTGGTTAAAAGATACTTCAGGGCTTATGATTCCCCGGCTGATGCATTCTTAGATTATGCACGTGTGTTATCAGAATCATCCCGGTATCAGAATGCATTTAAACACACGAATAATCCGGAAAAGTTTTTAAAGGAAGTCGCAAATGCCGGTTATGCTACTCATGCTGATTATTATAACCTGGCTTTGCAAGTAATGAACTCAATTAAAAGACGTGTTGCATGACAGTAAATCAATTCATACAAGCTACAAAAGGCGCTGCTTTGTTGGTATCGCAAAAATACGGATTAAATCCGTTCGTTACCATGGCACAATCAGCATTAGAAACCGGTTGGGGTAAAAGCGCTCCGGGTAATATGTATTTTGGTATCAAAGCTGGTTCATCCTGGAAAGGTAAAACGCAGCTGCTTTGGACTACCGAATTTTTGAACGGACAGTATGTAAAAGTTCAGGCATTGTTCCGGGCTTACGATTCACCGGCTGAAAGTTTTGAAGATTACGCAAAACTAATTACGTCAAAAAGCTGGTTTAAACCGGCACTGCAATACGCAAATGATGAACTGAGGTATATCACCGAAATTCAAAAAGGCGGTTATGCTACCGATCCTAACTATATTAGTAAGATCATGGCTATTGTGGATATCATAAAAAAAAAGTTGATTTTAAAACCGTAGCCATTGGATCAGGTATTTTCATTGTACTGGGAGCCGGGATGTATTTTTTATTCAAACTATTAAAAAAGTAATTATGTACAAAACACGATTTAAAACGAGCGTAAAGACTTCTAACAGCCTGATTGAAGCGGATGGATATTCGAGTATCCGGGTAACCAATACAGGCGATGAAACAATTACAATCAATGATAATATACAACTGGCAACTACCAAAGAATGGTTTTGGAAAAATGATCCGGGTGTATTAGTTGATGTTCCGGTGTATGTGTCATTTGCCGGGGGCGGTGCAAATCCTAAAGCGTTGATTGAACAATACTATTTTCAGGAAGTGAAAAAATAAGTTTAACAATTAAATTATAAAGTTATGTTAGTAATTCAAAACCGTAATATTAAAAAAGGGATTGAGATTCCGGAGATTCAATTAACAATTCTTCCTTTTGATGAGGGAGTAAAAGCCTCTGCAATAGATAAAGTTAAATATGCTGAGTTTTTATCATTAAATCCTAGATTATTTGCAACATTTAATATAGATTCTGAATTAATTGTTTCAGCATATTACTATGTAGATTATACAGGAGATGAAATAGAATTGACTAATGGAAATTTAAGATTATATGGAATTTATGGAATTTCTTATTACTTGTTAGAGTATTAATTATGTTACTTCAATTCCTACAAGATACTCTAACTGATCCTTCCATCTCAATGTTTGGGATTACTTCCGGTCTGGGTGCTACTGTTGGTTCGGTAGTCACCATGGCCGTAAGCAAAGCATTGAATAAGAAAAAAGACAATGCAGATATCAACGTCATAAATTATGATGTGATAGATAAGCAATTTAAAACTGTGTGGGAAAATTTGGAGCAACAAGGAAAGGTAATTAAAGAATTACAGGACGCTGCTTGTTATCGAGATCCCTGTAGTATCCGCATCAATGGTAACAATATTCCAGAACCCAAAAAAACAAAAACAAAATCTGCATCATGAATATCATTAGTTTCATTTTATTATTGATGATCTTCACAGCTTGCCAGCCGGTTAAGCAAATATCTGAGAGTAAACAAACATCAGACAGTTTCAATAAAGAAACCGCTGAAAGTATTGTTACCGGCAAATTGGATGAAAAACAATCTTCAGATCAGAAAGTAAATATCTTTACCGATATTGTTAATCAGGTTGATGAATCCAGTTTAATTGTAATTACCGAATTTGATACATCTAAACCGGTTGATCCCGGAACCGGCAAACCTCCACCCATTAAAGAAACGATAATAGATAATAGTAAGAAATCATCATCAACCAATAAAACGGTAATTAATTCATCTGAGAGAGGAGATAAGCAGCTCATAACAGATATTAAATCGGATGAAAATACAGCAAAGGAAAGCAGTAATCAAACTACGGATGAACAAACAATAATCATAGAAAAGGAATTAACCTGGTACCAGGTCTTATTTATACGGGCCGGACAATTGTTTTTATTCTTGATAACATGTTCTATATTTATCATTTGTTGGCGTTTTTTTCCAAATTGGACAAAATTTCTCAAAAGATTGTTTTAAATAAAAATATAGTATTATTTTTACAATTCAATAATTGAAATGAAAGTGAAAGTGAACGGTATCAAGAAACATCCGAAACAGACCAAGTAATAAGTAATGAGTAAAAGTAAACCAGATACCTATATTAGATAAGGACACGAGGCAAAAAACTCCCGTTAGATCAAGTATCTTCCGGGAGTTTCTGTTTTAAAAAATATAATCGAGTGTCTTTATATTCTCCCGTATATCATCATCAATTATATGTGCATAAATCATCGTTTCAGAAATGTTGCTATGTCCTAGCAGCTTTTGAAGTCCTGCTAAATCTTTTGTCTTACTTAAATACATTGTAGCGAACGTATGTCGGGCGCAGTGAAACGTGATCCGCTTGCGGATGCCTACCAGGTCGCAAATATCTTTCAGTTCTCGATTTATATACTGACTTGTATAAATTGAAAATACTTTGCGTGTTTTTTTGCTAAAGTCGATAAGTTGTTTAGCAGAAGTACAAAGTGGGATTTTAACTACTTTATCAATATGTGAAGTTTTAACCGGCTTGATGATGATCGTATCTTCATTAATATTATCAAATCTTAGATTTTCAACATCACTGAACCTCAAGCCGGTAAAACAAGAAAATAAAAAAGGTTGTAGAACTGATCTATGTTTTTCATTCAGTATATTCCGTTTAAAATAATCTAAGAGTTTATAAAGTTCTTTTTCTGATAGATAATTTCTATGAGGTTTGATGTTTGATATTTTATATTCTGTAAATACATCTTCAAATATCATTTTACGGCGATATGCCTGGCGTACGAAAAATTTAATATTCTTCAAGTTGCTATTAATTGTATTCTGACAATTACCAAGTTTTTTACAGTATACAGAAAAGTCATTTAATAAATCAACATTAATTTCATTGAATGTTATATCAGTTCGGAACCGGGATAATTTTTTTAATGTTACATAATATTTTTCGTACATACTTGGTGATATGCCAGCTTTGCGTTTTTCAAGTTCCACGGCATAGAACGAAAGGAAAGAAATATTATAATTTGGTATGTCGTATTCATTCCGGAGTAGTTCCGCTGTCAGTTCTTTATTCTGTAATCTGTATCTGATATCTATTTCTGTAATTATCCGTTTAATATTATTGATAAGTAGATTCTTATCTTTTGCGCCTTTAATATGTCCTTTCACGGATCCGGATTGATGATCAAATTCATTGTATCTAACTTCAACATCTGTTTTAAATCGCACACGTTCTCGGGATATGAAACATATCACGTACACCGGGCAAAGTCCGGATTTCTTCACATTTATTATTTGCGCTTGCAATCTCATTGTTAAATTTTTTTTTGGCGGCAAATTTGGCGACAACTATAAGAAAAAGCCTGTTTTTGTATATTGTGGCCATCTCCGTAAAACGTTGATACATACAGAAAACAGCAAACCCCGCTTACTTGCGTAAGCGAGGTTTTTAATACTATGCTCTCCCTCTTGGACTTGAACCAAGGACCCTCTGATTAACAGTCAGATGCTCTAACCGACTGAGCTAAGGAAGAATTTTTTTTCTCAATTGCGATGCAAAAGTAATAGGTTTTTCTGAATTATGC
>JAVEZW010000096.1:0-12289 GCA_034002805.1 Bacteroidales bacterium
GCTTTTGATTTTGCATGTCGTGCTTTTGGAGCCATACGAACCCATTCCAACTCTCGTTCAAGGGTTTTTCTGCGTTTTGAAACTCCTTTTTCTTCCATTTCCATGCGCTTGGTTTTCTGTTCAAGCCATGATGTATAGTTTCCTTTCCATGGAATACCTTCGCCACGGTCAAGTTCAAGAATCCAGCCAGCAACATTATCGAGAAAATAACGATCGTGAGTAATACAAATAACTGTTCCTTTATATTGCTGTAAATGCTGCTCGAGCCATTGCATACTCTCAGCATCGAGGTGGTTTGTAGGCTCATCGAGTAATAAAATATCTGGTTCTTTTAACAATAATCGGCATAATGCAACACGACGACGTTCACCACCTGATAGTTCTTTAACAGGCTGATCATCAGGAGGACATTGTAAAGCATCCATTGCGCGATTGAGTCTGGTATCAAGGTTCCACGCATCGTACTGATCGATTTTTTCCTGTAACTGGGCCTGCTCATTCATCAGTTTATCCATTGCATCAGGATCTTCATATATTTCGGGCAAACCAAATTTCTGATTAATCTCTTCGTATGCTTTTAATACATCAACAATTTCCTGAACACCTTCCTGAACAACCTCTTTAACTGTTTTTGATTCGTCGAGATGTGGTTCTTGTTCGAGCAATCCAACAGAGTAACCCGGAGCAAAAACCAGCTCGCCCTGAAATGATTTCTCAACACCAGCAATAATCCTTAATAAAGTTGATTTTCCACTTCCGTTTAATCCAATAATTCCGATTTTAGCTCCTAAGAAAAAGGAAAGACTAATATCCTTAATTACGGTTTTGTTTGGGGGATAGGTTTTACTAACCTTATACATCGAGAAAATAATCTGCTTATCGTCGGCCATATGTGAATAGTTTAAAATTTAAAGTTATAAATTAAGTAGATTTGGGTAAAATTACTAAAAGAATCATTCTTATAAATATTTTAATGATCAAATAAAAAAAATATTTATTTGTGTAACTCTTACTATTTTTTGTCGTCTTATAAAAATATAACCAAACAATTATGAGAAAAATAAAATTTATCCTTGCCATTGGATTCATGCTATTCAATGGTTTATTTGTTTTTAGCCAAAACTATTTTCAACAAGAAGTAAACTACAAAATCGAGGTTCAACTTGATGACAAAAACCATACTTTGCAGGCTTTTGAACAAATTGAATATATAAATAATTCTCCCGATGAGTTGGAGTTTATTTATTTTCATCTTTGGCCCAATGGGTATAAAAATGGTGAAACAGCTCTTGCAAAACAAAAAGGAAACAATAATAAATGGTTTTATGACCAAAAAACGAATGGATATATTGATTCTTTAGATTTTAAAATTAACGGACAGCCTGCTAAGTGGGAATATGATAAGGATCACATTGATATTTGTAAGTTAATTCTGAATCAACCTTTAAAACCAGGTGAAAAAATAATAATCACTACTCCATTTTTTGTAAAAATACCGAGTAGTTTTATTTCCAGATTAGGTCATGGAGGGCAATCTTATCAGATTACACAATGGTATCCCAAACCTGCTGTTTACGACAAATATGGCTGGCATCAGTTTCCGTATTTAAATATGGGTGAGTTTTATTCAGAGTTTGGCTCTTTTGATGTAAAAATAACTCTGCCAAAAAACTATGTTGTTGGAGCAACCGGAGATTTGCAGAATCCTGAAGAAATAGAATGGCTAAATGAGTTAGCCAAACAAACATCAGAAATAAAGGAGTTTACCAAAGAAAATGATTACTCCTTTCCAAAATCTGATACCATTCTTAAAACCATACAATATAAACAAATCAATGTGCATGATTTTGCCTGGTTTGCTGATAAACGGTTTCATGTATTAAAAGGTGAACGCATAATGCCTCACACTGGTCGATCAGTAACCTGCTGGGCTATGTTTTTAAATAAAGAGGCTCATCTATGGCAACGATCTCTTGAATATATTGGCGATGCTTTGCACTATTATTCGCTTTGGTATGGTGATTACCCCTATAATCAAGCTACAGCTGTGCATTCATCAATTAGCGCTGGTGGAGGCATGGAATATCCAAATATTACTGTTATTGGGGATTCAAGAACCGATATGGCCTTAGAAATGGTTATTATGCACGAAGTTGGACATAATTGGTTTTATGGGATATTAGGTTTTAACGAGCGCGAATTTCCTTGGCAGGATGAAGGAATAAATAGTTTTTCTGAGGTGAGATACATGGAAACAAAATATAAGGGAAATGATAAATTATATCCTATGTTTTTGAATGAAAAAATAGCAAAACTGCTAAACATAGAAGATATTCCATATAAAACATTTCATCGTTACTCCTATTTAATGACAGCTCGCTTTAATATCGATCAACCGGCTAATTTGCATTCGGAAAAATTTACGGGGAGTAATTATGGTCAGATTGTGTATCATAAAACATCATTGATTTTTGATCATTTACATAGTTATTTGGGTGAAGAGAAGTTTAATTCGATAATGCAAAAATTTTATAACGAATGGAAGTTTAAACATCCCTATCCCGAAGATATAAAGAATGCATTTGAAAAGGAAAGTGGCAAAAATTTTGACTGGCTTTTTACTGATTTATTATCAACCAGCAAAAAACTTGATTATAAAATAACCGGATTAAAAAACAATCGGTTAAAAGTTAAAAATAACGGATTAGTTAGCACACCGTTTCCGGTTACAGCATTTAAAGACACCAACATTGTATTTACTCAATGGTTCGATGGTTTTAATGGAAAAAAATCGTTGGAATTGTCAAAAAACATGGATTACGATTATTTAAAAATCGATTCTGAATACAGAATGCCCGAAATGTACACCTCTAATAATTATATACGTAAAAAAGGGTTGTTCCGAAAAATTGAACCATTACATTTTCAATTAGCCGGAGTTATTGAAAATACTGACAAATCAAATATTTATCTTTTTCCTGCAATGGGATGGAATCAGTATAATAATTATATGCTTGGGTTGCTATTTTATAATTCGTTTATACCTCGTAACAAATTTGAATACCAGATTATGCCAATGTATGGATTTGGAAATCATAATCTGGCAGGGTCTGTGAATTTCGAATATCATATTTTACCTTATGAATCGATTTTCCGAGAGGTAACTGTAGGCTTAAGCGGTAAAAGATATGCATTCAGCAATGCTTCTGACGATAATTTTGAAAAAATAAAGGCCGAAATAAATTTTCAATTTCGTAAAAGAGATCCAAAAAGCACTGTTTATAATAATATAGTATTGGGAGCAATGGTTGCAACAGATCTGAACGTATTGCTCGAAGATAGAAACCCAAAAAGCCTTTCTGCTTACTATTTTGATTTGGATTTTAACCATAAAAATAAAAAATACAATCCCTATTCAGTAAACCTGAGCGCACAATATTATACGCGATTTCTTAAAACATCAGCAGAATTTAATTATCTATGGAAATATATGTGGAACAAATCTGCTGATATTCGCTTATTTGCCGGAACATTTCTAACCAGCAAATCATTTAATACTCTATATAATTTTGGTCTAAGTGGCAATTCAGGATCCACAAACTATACCTATGATGATATTTTCCTTGGCAGATTCGAAAATCCAGCAGGTACAAATATTTTGGGAAAACAGTTTATAGCTAATGATGGTGGTTTTACTATTTATGCTCCTCAATTTACAACATCAAAGTGGCTGGTGGCATTAAATACCTCATTTGCAATCCCCTATTTGCCTAATATTTTAAACTTCCATCTTTACGGAAATGTGGCAGCATTCGGAACTCCTAATGATTATCTATCTTACGAAAATTCGGATAAATTCGCCTGGGAATGCGGTATTCAATATCGTATTGCCAATAAAGCGGTTGTTATTTCAATGCCTTTATTAATGTCGGCGCAACTAAAAGAGTTTAGTGATGAGGTGTATAACAACTATTTTGAGCGTATTCGATTTAGCATCGATTTAAATGCATTAAATGTATTTGATCTTTTCGAAAAGAACTTACCATAATACCTATAGCCCTACGAGGGTTTAAAGAAACAGAACTTTACGAGGGTTTAAAACCCTCGTAAAGTTTTTTCTAGCTTATGGTAAATCCCAAATCAAGTTCGTTCAATAGTTCATTTGTTGGTTTTGATGTTTCATTATCCCAACCACGCAACTTATAATAATCGGTAAGGTTCTTCTCAAATTCTTTTTTATCTACAATCGATCCTTTAAAATCGCCAAAAGTAAATTTATTCTCATAAAATTTTTTGGGCAAACTATCGTCTTCACGTCTGAAACCATCGCGATAATTAAACATTTTTTCTAAAGTAAAAATGCGTGTACCTGCTTTTGCAAATTCATCATCTGTCCATTCTATTCCGGTAATAGCTGTAAGAAATTTAGCAAAACTAATGTCATCCTTGTACCATCCGGCAGCAAAACTACATGCAGCCAATGAATCTCTTAATGCAGCCATATCCTGTCTATCGGGTGAGCCACCATTCATATGACAAGCACCACGATTACTTGTTGCATAGCAAATACCCCAATAATTAGAATTAACCGGAACATTCCATGCAGCTAATTCGTGGCCTTTAACGTGAATAGCAAATTTCTCTGAGTCTTGCCCAATATCCTTTGCCAATGCTTTAACACCCTGACAAGCCAAATCACCAATTTTATCTCTACGGCACATTTTATGAAGCATTTCAATACTTGCGTCAACATTTCCCCAGGTTAAATCAATTCCATCGAGATAATCTTTGGTTATTAATTTTTTTTCATACGCTTCCATTAAAAAGCCAATGGCATTTCCAGCAGAAATAATATCAATACCATAATCATCGGCAACAGCTATAAGTTTTTGTAAACCTGCAAGATCAGAAATCAACAAGTTTGCTCCCATCATTGTTCCTGTTTCATATTCTGGTCCATCGTGCACCATAACGCTGTATGATCCTTTTGCAATACCACTTTTCTTGCATGCCAGATGACATGAAAAACACGCAAAATCGCGTTTCCAAACCTGCTCACGATTGGCTGCTGCTCCAATTTTATCTATCTCACCGTATGAACCTTCACCATAATTTTTAACGGCTTGTGTTCCTCTTTGGCTTGATGATGTAAGCGCATTAGCTGTACCTCCATAACGCCAGAACTTCAATCCTTCATTGTTGTCATCTTTAAACGACTTACGTGCTTTTTCGAGTAAATCGAGATACATCTTATGATCTCCGAGTTGTGGCATTTGTGTTCCTTTAACAGCAATAGCTTTCAGATTTTTTGAACCCATAACACACCCTGTTCCACCACGACCAGCGGCGCGAGCAGCAGTGTTTAATACGCAAGCCATAGGTACAAGGTTTTCACCTGCTGGGCCAATGTAACATGATTCAAACTTTCGATCACCTAATTCATCTATTAGAGCTTTATCAAACTCATCAGTTCCCATGCCCCAAAACTTTGTTGCATCGCAAATCTCAACATTTTCATCTTCGATTTTTATATACACGGGTTTATTCGCTTTACCAGTAACACAAATACCATCATAACCCGCAAAACGTATCTCTGGTCCGAAAAAACCACCCATATTTGAGTAGCTTACAGTAGATCCATTATCAAATTTCGGATTTATTGCTGATGTACGTGGTGACTTAGTAACAACACATGTTCGGGATGAAGAAGGAATGGGCAAACCTGAAAAAGGCCCGGGCATAAATAAAATTGGGTTTTCGGGCGATAAGGGATCTAAACCAGCATGTGGAATTTTATCCCAGAGAATTTTCGTTCCCAATCCACGTCCACCAATAAATCGTTTAATATCTTTGGCAGGAATCTGTGTCTTTTTTATGTCGCCTGTGGTAAGATTTATTTCAAGCAATCGGCCGTAATATCCTTTAATAGTCATTATTTATCCTCCTAAGCATTAATATTATACCATTGTTTCATCAGCTTTTCAGCTATTTTCGAAGGAGCCAGCTCTTTAAGATCTCTATCTGCTGCCATCTCTATGTATTCGAGAGCTCCAAACGGACAATGTTTAACACATTGCGGGTCACCATTGCATAACTGACACATTCGCTCTGGTTTATGTGTTTGAGGATTAGGTATAATAACTCCACCACGAAGATCGGAACAGGCTTTAGCACACTGCCTGCATCCAATACATCTATCGATGTCATTTTTTATTACCATTGTTTCGGGATCACGATACAAGGCTTTTCTTCCAGTTATAAGATCTGGAGAAATAACGCATGCATTTATACATGGCGGATCAGGACAAATTGCACATGTACTAGGAACATCAACATCGGGATTAAAATGAAAAACTTTAATATTCGATAAATGTGGATTGCCAAGACCCATAAGTTCTTCACCATTAATTATTTCGCGATGATTAAATGCTGAGCATGCTGTTTCGCATGTTCGGCAGCCAGCACATTTCTCAAAATTTACAGCAATGGCTTTTATTGTTTTTCCATCCTGCGATTTAAAAATCTTAAATCCGAGAGTTCCTAAAACAATCAAGCCTCCACCACCTAAAGCCAGATCTTTTAGGAAATGTCGTCGTGAATAATTGCTATTATTTTCCATACGTAATTCTTATTTTCTGTTATTGCCAGTAGCTAAAAAGTAAAAGAATATTGATCCAAGCACCGCAAAAACTGCAAAATTATGATCAATACCTGATTTCAAATTCAGAAAGGCATGATACCCTGTTACCAGAATAAGAACAACTGATGACACAATAGTTAACCTGTCTTTCTTTAAAAATCCTCCAACAAAGAGAGATGCCGCAGATAGAATAAAAATAAAAGAAACATAAAACAATACACTTTTATAGTTTAAAAATGAGATTGTTTCCCAATAGCGCATAATCACAAAGAATAGAACAGCTAATCGCATTAGCCACGACGAAAAAGGCAGAAGAGTTTTAATTGGTTTCATAGTATTGAATTTAATTTTAGATTTTCGATATGCATCAATATTCATAATGGTTTTAACAGAGTAAGATATAAAATTTTAATTTTTTGGACACTTAGTTTAATTAATAGTTTATAAGAATGATCGTTATATAGAATGATTCTATATTTTTTTTATTACAGTAGATTGATAATTATCTGTTTGCATTCTGGAAATCTTTTTTAACTTTGCGCATTCAAAAAACATCTCTAAAGCCATTAACTTAATGAAAAAGAGTACTTTAGTAATTATTGTTATTTTTTCTGTTTTAATCCTAAGTCTTTTTACTAGTTGGTTTATTTGGTATATAAAACCTTACAAATCATTAAAAGTATATATTCTTGATAAGACTGTTCCAACCACTGACCGCCAGGAACATAAATCATTTAACTGGATTTTGAACCGTGATAAATATGTTCGTAAGGATGGAAATCTATATAATGTTAACGATGATTATTTCGGATTTTTTCCAAAAAGCAACACCAATCCTGAATTTGATTTTAAAAGCATTCGTATTCATGAGATTGAAGATTATGCAATAAACTACGATATGTGTTATTATACAGATACTTATGGGGTTTATTACAATGAATGGTATCGTCAGAATTCTTTTGAGGAGCAGCACATTTCCAATAAGGTTTATGGTGGTTTAAATCAGAATGATTATTTATTTCTTAAAGAAATGAAAAATCATAACAAACTGATTATTACCGAATTTAATTTCTATAATGCCCCAACCAATAGTTTAGTTCGCGAAAAACTCGAAGACTTATTCGGATTAAAATGGAGCGGATGGACTGGCAAACACTTCGAAAGCCTCGATACTATTGCTGATAAGAATTTTCCAAAATGGATAGTGCGGTTATATAAAGAACAAAATAAAGACCAGTGGCCATTTAAAAATGGAGGTATTGTTTTAATTCATAAGTTCGGAACAGTTGCTATTTTAGAAAATAACAACCATTTAACCTACGAATGGCCTGTTATTCAATCAAATACCGAAACTGTTGAAAAATTTGGAGTTAAAGAATCAATTGAATACCTAAACTGGTTTGATATTACTTTTTCGACTGATACTAACAACATATTGGCCAATTTTACTTTTAACGTAACCGAAAAGGGCGATTCGCTCTTACACAGCTATAACCTGCAATCGGTTTTTCCTGCAGTTATAGAACATACCAATGATTATTTATTTTACTATTTTGCAGGTGATTTTGCCGATAATCCTGTGAAATTAAATTCATCGTACCTTACGGGTTATAAAGAAATTGCGTCGGTATTTTCGGGGGTACAAAAAAACAATCCCCGTGAGTTTTACTGGAATTATTACTATCCGTTAATGTCAAAAATTTTGGATGATTACTATAAATCTATTGACAAATAAGGGTTTATAACTATCTATTGTATTATCATAACTCAAAAAGGGTTATTAGATTTCCATTACCGAACCATAAATCATTATCTTTGTTATGATATTATAAATTATAATCATGACAAATAATCTTTTTATCTCCTGCATTCAAACAAACCTGATATGGGAGGATAAAGAAGCTAACTTTACGAATTTTGAAAGCCTTTTTCAAAAGCTACCTATAGAATCTCAAATTGTTGTTTTACCAGAGATGTTTTCGACTGGTTTTTCGATGAATCCGCAGAAATTTGCCGAACCTTTTGATGGAAAAACTATAAACTGGCTAAAAAATCAAGCCAATAAAGCAAATAAAATAATAATTGGAAGCATTATTATAACTGATAATGGAAATAATTATAACCGCTTAGTAACTGTATTTCCGAATGGTGAAATCCTGTTTTATGATAAACGACATTTATTTAGGATGGCTGGTGAACACAATCATTATTCATCTGGAAAAAACAAACTTATTTTTACCCTTGACAACTGGAATATTTGTCCTTTAATTTGTTATGATTTACGATTCCCGGTTTGGAGCAGAAATAAAAACAATTATAATGTACTAATTTATATTGCCAACTGGCCCGAAGCACGAAGTTATGCCTGGAAAAACCTGTTAATTGCACGGGCAATCGAAAACCAATGTTTTGTTATTGGGGTAAACCGCGTTGGCATTGACGGAAACAATATAAAACATACCGGTGATAGCATGATTATTAATCCTTACGGACAAATAATTACACAAGCCAAGGCCAATGAAGAACAGATTCTTTCTGCTGAATTATCATTTGATGAAATTGAATCCATTAGAAAGAAATTTCCTGCACACCTTGATGCTGATGATTTTGAAATAAATATATAAGATGACATCTGCTGAATCAACCTATAATATAGAAGAACACGACAGGAAACTCATTCTGAGCAAATACAGACAGCTACTCCGGGTTGCCAAAGAGTCAATCCAGCCTGCTGAAGCAGACCTATTACGCAAAGCATTTGATATTTCGCGTAATGCTCATTCGAATAAGCGACAGCCTTCAGGAAATCCATATATTGTTCAGTTACTCGAAACATCAGTCATTTTAATCGATCAGATTGGCTTGAATTACCAGGCAGTAATTGCTTACCTTTTATTTGAAGCTGTTATAGATCAAAAAATCAGTTTAAACGAAATAGAATCAGCTTATGACGATAAAGTAAAACTTATCATAGAAGGATTGATTAAAGTAGCATCTATTGATACCCGCACAGCCTCTTCACAGGCTGAAAATTTCAGACAACTACTTTTAACTGTTGCCAAAGATGTTCGGGTAATACTTATTAAGATTGCTATTATTCTCGAAGAAATGCGAAATGCGGGGTATCAGCCCGAAAATATTCAAATTAAAAAGTCCCTTGAGGCTTTTACATTATATGCTCCCCTGGCCCATCGTTTAGGTTTATATAGCATAAAATCAGAGCTCGAAAACCTGGCAATGAAATACACCGAAAAGGAAATTTATAAAGAGATCATTAAAAAACTAAAAAATACAACTGCCAAGCGAAATAAGATCATTAAAAAGTTCTGTGAGCCTATTGAACAAGAGTTAAAAAAGCAAAAACTGGATTTCGAAATAAAAGGAAGGCCAAAATCCATTTATTCGATCTGGCAAAAAATGAAAAAGCAGAATGTAGAGTTTGAGGAGGTTTACGACATCTTTGCTATTCGCATAATACTTGATTCTCCCGCACACCGGGAAAAATACGATTGCTGGAAAGCATATTCGGTAGTTACAAATTTTTATCAGCCAAATCCATTGCGAATGCGTGATTGGATATCAGTTCCAAAATCTAATGGCTACGAATCGTTACATACAACAGTTATTGGGCCAGAAAAAAAGTGGGTCGAAGTACAAATCCGAACCCGCCGAATGGACGAAATTGCCGAAAAAGGATATGCCGCTCATTGGAAATATAAAGGAATAAGGTCAGAGCAAGGTGTAGATCAGTGGATGAATAAAATACGCGAGCTTATTGAATCAACAGATGTTGAATCCACACAAGACATCGACGATCTGAAGCTAAATCTTTATAACCGTGAGGTATTTGTTTTTACTCCAAATGGAGATTTGAAAAAATACCCTGAAGGAGCTACTGTTCTTGATTTTGCTTATGATATTCATTCTGATGTTGGCAATCAGTGTGTTGGTGCACGAGTTAATAAAAGGAATGTAACGATTAAGCAAGTTCTCCAAAATGGCGATCAGGTTGAAATTATCACATCGAAAAATCAGAAACCTAAGACTGATTGGTTAAATTTTGTAAAAACCTCGAAAGCTAAAACAAAAATTAAATCGACACTACGCGAAGAAAAATATAAGGAAGCGGAAGAAGGAAAAGATTTGTTTAACCGACGACTTAAAAACTGGAAGATCGAAGTAGATGATATCATTGTTAATCAGTTATTAAAACACTATAAACTTAAGTTCCCTATTGATCTTTACTACTCAATAGCTACCAAAAAAATTGATATTATTGAGATTAAGGATCTGTTAATAAAGCCAGAGAATGTAGTTGTTTCTGCAATTGCAACACCAGAAATATCATCGCAGGATGTAAAACCTGAGATTGAAAAAGTAAGTGGTCATGCTCCTGATTATTTAATTATTGATGAGCATATCGAAAATCTAGATTACAAACTCGCAAAGTGCTGTAGTCCAATATTTGGCGATGCTATTTTTGGATTTGTAACTGTAAGCGAAGGGATTAAAATTCACAGAATAAATTGTCCAAACGCACGTCAGTTGGTGCAACGATACAACTACAGAATTATAAATGCCCGATGGAACAACGCTGCATCAAATAAATCATTCCAAACAACCATTAAAATTACCGGAATTGATGAAGTTGGAATGTTAAATAAAATTACAGAAATTATTTCGAAAGATATGAAGGTTCGTATGCGTCATATAACCATGGATTCGAATGATGGTTTTTTTGAAGGCAACCTTAAGCTTTATGTCGAGGGCACAGAGCATCTTGATGTTTTATTCAGGAAACTAAAAAAAGAAAAAGGTATTTTGAAAATTGTTCGTGTCGATTCTCAGGAAAATATATAGCTCCTTAATTTAAATACATTTAACTTTTTTTAGCAATTGCTGTTTATAGGTAAATCAATGAAATTTTGTAAATTTGTAACAATAACTCATTTTTACATAGCGTTTGATACAAACAAAACGAGGTTATGAAAACAATTAGTCTTACAGTCGCACTTTTAATCTATACATCTATTAATGTATTGGCGCAGATACGACCATTGTTACCGAAGTATTATTTACCTATTGATCAATCGCAACTTGAAAAAGACGGCAAAACAACCGACAAAACACCTAAAAAGCAAACCTATCTAGAGTTTCACGACCGACTTTCGTATAATGTAACCATTGGAACAGGTTATACCAGCTTTTCGAACAATATGTCAGCGATGAGTACATACATTTCTCCCAGCATAAACTATCAGGCCACTGAAAAGCTTTTTGTTAATGTAAGTGGAGTTATAATGCAGAATAACTTTAGCGGTACTCAAAATTTATCAAGCTATTCGCCGGTTGGATACAATTCATCGGCAGCAAATTATGGTATTAACGGATCAGTAATGTATAAGCTGAGTGAAAACATCACTGTTTATGGTGATGGAACTTATTATAAAAATCAATCTGTATTTAGTAACTATCAAAATCAAAGCATAAATACCGATTATAAATCCGTTTCGCTTGGTGTTGGTTATAAAATTTCGGACAAGGTGCAGTTTAATGCACAATTCAGATATTCAGATGGTTTTAATCCCGCATTTAATCCTTACTCTCCTTTTTATAACTCATTGGGATATGATCAATCGCACTTTGGAA
>JAVEZW010000097.1:0-1352 GCA_034002805.1 Bacteroidales bacterium
GATTATGCTTGCTCATCAGAAGCATCCAAATGGCAACTCAAAAATTAAACAATACATGACCGATTATTTCCCGGTTCCTGATGATTTTAACGATTTCATTTATGTAAGTCAACTTTTGCAAGCTGAAGGAATTAGAACGGGTATTTTAGCGCAACGAAGAGCAAAGCCATTTTGTATGGGGAGTTTATACTGGCAGTTAAACGATTGCTGGCCAGCAATATCCTGGTCGAGTATTGATTATTCGGGGAGATGGAAAGCTTTGCATTACTTTGCTTCACAAGATTTTAAAAATATAATTCTTTCTCCTCATCTTAAAAATGATACATTGAGAATCTATTCTGTTTCGGATAGCTTAAAAAGTTTCAATGCTCAGCTATTATTGCAATTGATGGATTTTAATGGAATTACATTAAACAAACAAAAGATTAATTGCACCATCGAAAAAAATTCGAGTCAAAAGATTATTGAAATCAATCTAAAAGATTTGTTGGGAAATAAACCCAAAAATGACCATTTGCTGTATCTTGAATTAATCAGCGATAATAAAATTTTAACTAATCGAACCATATATTTTGCAAAACCAAAGGATCTCAGCTTGAATAAACCAGATTTTAGTTACCAAATTAACAAGATAGATAAGGGTTACGAAATAACTTTTACTTCCTACAACCTGGTTAAAAATCTCTATATTGATTTGCCTGCTAGTTATCATTTATCAGATAACTATTTTGATTTAATTCCGGGGAAATCAACAAGAGTAGTAATCAGTAGCGACAATCAAAACGCTGAACTATTTAACGATCTAAAATACAACTGCTTAAATAATTTATTAGTTAAAAAGAATCAAGAGCAATGAAAAAACTAATTATACTGGTAAGCTTCGCAGCTATTTGCTGTTATTCATGTCAGGACAAAAATCCGGCCGATTATGTTAATCCGTTTGTAGGTACAGGTGGACATGGCCACACATATCCGGGAGCAACCGTACCTTTCGGGATGGTTCAATTAAGTCCTGATACCCGACTCGAAGGTTGGGATGGTTGTTCTGGTTACCATTATAGCGATTCAATAATTTATGGATTTTCGCATACTCATCTTAGCGGAACAGGAATTCCTGATTATTGTGATATTTTACTTATGCCAACAACAGAAAAATTTTACTTAAATAATGGCTACAAAGGAAATATAAACGAAGGATATGGATCTCGATTTAGCAAAAAAACCGAAAAAGCAAAACCAGGATACTATTCAGTAATACTTGAGGATGACGATATAAATGTAGAGCTCACTGCCAGTCTAAGAGTTGGATTCCATAAATACCGGTTTCCATATAATAAAAATGCATTTGTTAC
>JAVEZW010000097.1:1452-11915 GCA_034002805.1 Bacteroidales bacterium
GTTTCGAAAACACTCGAATATGCATACGATGACTGGTGTATTGCACAAATGGCAAAAGATCTTGGCAAAAACGATGATTATATTTATTTCACAAAACGAGCTCAATCTTATAAAAACAGCTTTAATCCAACTACTGGATTTATGCAGGCAAAACTTTTTGGAGCATGGAAACATCCATTCGATCCGGCTGAAGTGGATTTTAATTATACCGAAGCCAATGCCTGGCAATATTCGTTTTATGTTCCGCAAGATTTATCTGGATTAATTGATTTAATGGGTGGAAAGCAAGCTTTTTCTGCCAAATTAGAGAGCCTTTTTGCCGCAAGCACCGAAACAAAAGGTCGCGAGCAAGCGGATATTACAGGGTTAATTGGTCAGTATGCCCATGGAAACGAACCAAGTCATCACATGGCTTATTTATACAATTATGTAAATGAACCATGGAAAACACAGGAGATGGTGCAGAAAATAATGAAAGAAATGTACTCACCAAACCCCGACGGACTAATAGGAAACGAAGATTGTGGACAGATGTCGGCATGGTACGTATTGAGTGCTATGGGTTTTTATCCGGTAACTCCTGCTTCTGATATTTATATTATTGGAAGCCCTGTACTTAGCGAAGTCTCAATAAGCTTGGAGAATGGAAAAAATTTTGTTATTAAAGCAAAAAATCTATCTGATAAAAATATATATATTCAATCGGCAGAGTTAAATGGTGAAAGCTTTACCAAGTCGTATATTAAACACGAAACCATAATGAATGGCGGCGAATTAGTTTTTTTTATGGATGATAAGCCAAACAAAGATTGGGGATCAGGTGAGTATGATGTTCCGGTTTCTGCTATAAATGAACAACTTATAATGCCTGTGCCATTTAGTAACGCTAAATCAAGGAGTTTTAATAAAAGTACTTCTGTTGAGCTATTCTCGAACGTTCCGGATGCTAAAATCTTTTTTACTGTTAATGGAGAAAACCCAACTACAGAATCAACTCAATATTTAAACCCGATAGTTGTGGATAAAAACACAACCATAAAATATTTAGCCTATAATAGTAACCTCGGATCAAGTAATACGGTTGAACTAAGTTTGGTAAAGTTTCCCGAAGGAAGAAGCATTGAAATTAAAAACCCACCACATCCACAATATACTGGCGGTTCAGACTCTGCACTAATTGATGGAATTTTTGGGGATATTGATTTTCGACTCGGATCGTGGCAAAGCTATTATGGTGTTGATCTTGATGCAATTGTCGATTTAGGGAAAACAACAACAGTGTCCTATTTGTCTGTTAACTTTTTACAGGATATAAACTCTTGGATATTTATGCCTGCATACGTTGAGTTTTATTCATCAGATAACGGCAAAGACTTTGATATCCTTGGCAAAATTGATAACACTATTGATGAAAACAACTGGGATGTAATTATTAAAGATTTTACACTAAAGATAAATCCTGTAAAAACAAGGTATATCAAGGTAATCGGGAAAAGCAAGATCATGTGCCCAGACTGGCATAAAGGAGCTGGTTATAAATTGCATATATTTACTGATGAAATAACTATTAAATAATCCAATAAATGACTGAAAATAAAAAATACACCAGCGCACTTATTGTGCTAACCAGCTTGTTTTTTATGTGGGGATTTATTACCTGCATGAACGATATTTTAATTCCTTTTTTTAAAAAGATGTTCGATCTCGACCGTTTTCAGTCGATGATGGTTCAATTTGCATTTTTTACAGCTTACTTTGTTGGCTCCCTTATATACTTTATCATTTCTGCCCGCAAAGGCGACCCAATTTCGCGCATTGGATATAAAAACGGTATTATCTGGGGATTATTAATTTCTGCATTCGCCTGTTTGATGTTTTATCCTGCTGCAGAATTACAAGTTTTTGGTTTGTTTTTAGCAGCATTATTTATACTCGCCTTGGGTTTTACAATGCTTCAGATTGCGGCTAATCCTTATGTTGCATTGTTGGGTCCACCCGAAACCGCATCGAGTCGGCTTAACCTTTCGCAGGCTTTCAATTCTTTAGGAACAACCATTGCTCCTGTTATTGGCGGATATTTGGTGTTTCATTATTTTGCCAAAATGGGGACTCCGCTGATAAATAAAGAAGGCTCAGCCGTGTTAACCGATAGCGGAGAGCCATTATCAGCCTTGGGAGTACAACTCCCCTATTTGATTTTTGCCGGATTATTTATTGCACTTGCGGTGCTTTTCAGATTTACAAAACTCCCGAAATTTACCAGTTCATCGAATATAGAAAAAGGTGCTGGTGCTTTAAAACACAGTCATTTGGTTTTAGGTGGAATAGCAATATTCATGTATGTTGGAGCCGAAGTAAGTATCGGAAGCTCATTTATAAACTATGCAGGCGAACTATTGGGATATCCTGAAATGGAAGCTAAAAACTTTTTGGCTTTTTACTGGGGTGGCGCCATGATTGGAAGATTCCTCGGTGCAATTTCGCTTAGTGAGATTCAAAAGCTAAAAAAATACCTATTAATGGCGTTCACATCAATACTTACCTTCTTTTTCATTTATGGTATTATTTATTTCGAAAGTGGATTTACATTTGAGTTTTCAAGAATAACTCCTTTTTTAATCTTCCTTGTTTTAAATTATATTGGGTTTATGATTGGTAAATCGCTGCCAGGCCGAACCCTTTCAATATTCGCATTTATAGTTATTGGATTATTGGTTACAACGCTGGTTAGCAATGGATTATTAGCTTTCTGGACAATCATTGGTATTGGTCTGTTTAACTCCATTATGTGGTCGAACATTTTTACCTTAGCAATAACCGACTTAGGAAAAGACACAGCGCAAGGTTCATCATTATTGGTTATGATGATTCTTGGCGGAGCAATTATTCCAGGTTTACAAGGCGCAGTGGCCGATTCGTTAAACGGATACCACCTGTCATTCTTTATTCCGATAATCTGTTATGTTTATTTAATGTATTACGGATGGAAAGGATATTTGCCAAAGAAATCTTTGCAATAAATTGTTTTTTTCGCAATTTTGAACCTATCTAAAAATTTGATCAGATGCAACGATTAGCAATTGGAATCGATATAGGCGGAACGAATGTTTCGTATGGATTAGTAACTGAAGACGGACAAGTAAAACTAAAAGAATCGTTCCCTATTAAAGAGTTTGAAGAAGTACATAGTTTTGTTGATTATCTCTCGGCACGAATAAATCATTCATTAAAAGGTCTAAATCGTGAGGATTTTAAACTTACAGGTGTAGGAATCGGCGCTCCAAATGGCAATTATTACAAAGGAACTATTGAATTTGCACCCAATTTAAAATGGAAAGGTATTATTCCGCTGGCTGATTTACTGCGCGAAAAAATTTGTGTTCCTACTTATCTGACTAATGATGCCAATGCAGCCGCCATGGGAGAAAAGATTTATGGCGGAGCCAAACATATGCGTGATTTTTTTATGGTTACACTTGGAACAGGTTTAGGAAGCGGCTTTTTTGCCAACGGTCAGCTTATTCTGGGTCATGATGGATTTGCTGGTGAATTGGGACACGCTATTGTTGACCCAAATGGCCGCTTATGCGGTTGTGGACGTAAAGGTTGTCTCGAAACTTATGCATCGGCAACAGGAATAGTAAGAACAGTTAAAGAATCACTCGAAAGCTCAGACGAGCCAAGTGTTTTAAGAAGATTTCAGCTTGATGAAATTACCTCAGAGAAAATCTATAAAGCAGCCCTCGAGAATGATCCTATTGCATTAAAAGCATTTGATTTTACAGCTAAAGTACTCGGATTAATGCTGGCAAACACGGTCGCTATAACAAGTCCCGAAGCAATTTTTCTTTTTGGAGGATTAGCCAATGCAGGCGATCTTATATTTAAACCTACAAAAACCTATATGGAAGACTATTTGCTCGTAATTTATAAAAACAAAGTTGAAATAAAACCCTCATCACTACCCGAAAATGATGCTGCAATTTTAGGTGCAGCCGCGTTGGTTTGGCATGAAAATAAATAGTTTGAAGAGAAATATTAATAGGTTACTTTAGGAAGACTTTTTGATAATTCACCCGCTAAAAATTTCATTAATAGATAGTAAGACTACTATTATAATCAGTAATTTCTATTATAAAGATTATATTATTAGTAGCCATAAGATTAAGAAAATAAAAAGATAATTAAATCTTATAATAACGTGAGTTAGATATAATTCAGGTTTATTACAAATAAATTCTGATGTCTTATGTGTTGTAACTATATTTATCATTATAATGATAAAGCCTGTTATATGAGGCTTTAGATGTTTTTATAATCCCGGAGGGATTGAATATTTGTAGCAAATCGTTAAGAAAATAGAATGCGTGTCAGTAAGAATGATGAACAGAGAATGAATCTACCTAGGACACGCAATTGTATATTGTCTAATTCATTTTGAAATCATGATTTGTAATTTGCGCACCAAATAGCAGAATTACATTTTACAAGGTTTTTGGTTGGTGCACTCTCATCATTTATCCCTTTTTGCACAAATATTTAGCTCCAACAGAGCTTTATCAAAACAAACTAAAAGAATATCAATTCGTTTAGATTGGGTTTTATATTTAAAGCGAAGATTATATTTTTAATTCTAATATCGAACTCACTTTATTTTATTGGGATTGAGAATCTAAAATCACTGCCTTTACCTAGTTCGCTTTCAACCCAAATTTCTCCTCCGTGTGCATTTACAAATTCTTTACAGAGGATTAATCCCAAACCTGTTCCCTTTTCTTTCTCGGTTCCTAATATGGATGTTTTTTCACTAATTTTAAATAAATTATTTCGAGTATCTTCATCCATACCAATTCCTGAGTCAGTCACTGTGATTATAATTTCAGTATTTTTAGCTGTGGATGATATTGTTATACCTCCACCTTTATGGGTGTACTTTATAGCATTTGTAATTAAATTTCGAAGTATTGTACTTAACATATTTTTATCGGCATAAAGAATCAAGTTGCCGTCTATTTTGTTATGAATTGAAATACCTTTTGTTTTAGCTATATTTTCACATAATTTTTCATTTTCAAGTACCAAATTTTCAAGTACCAAATAGGTTGGTTTAAAATCAATTCCTTCGGTCTGCGACATCGACCATTCCAATAAATTCTCCAGAAGCGTATATGCATTTTGTGCTGAGGAATTTATCAAGCCAACATACTTCAAAATTTCTTCCTGATTAAATTTTTCTTTAGAATCAACTAATAAATTTGAAAAACCTAAAATGGTATTAAATGGATTTTTTAAATCGTGTGCAATAATGCCAAAAAACTTATCTTTAGTGGCATTCAACTCTTGAAGTTTGCTGTTTTTTGTTTCAATTTCGTCTCTTTGAGCCAAAATTTCTTCATTCAATTGAAGCAATTCATTATTTTTCGTTTCTATTTCCTCTTTTTGTTTGGTAAGAATAATGTTTGTTTTGTTTTTTATCCTGTAAGAGCGATACACAAAAACGGCAAGTAAAAACATCAAAACAAAACCCCCGATTAAGGAAAATATAATAATTCCTTGTTGCTTTTTTTCTGCTGCCTGAATAGCATCTTTCTTCTGTTGTTCTAATTCAATAGCCTGCTTCTCTTTTTCGTATTTATAGCTGTATTCCAAACCTGTAATTTTCTTAATATTTTCTTCACTAAAAAGACTATCGTTTAATGCTTTGTATAGCTTATGATTGATATATGCATTTTTATAATCGTTGGTAGCTGCATATATTTCTGATAACTGATTACGAATATCTTTTTGAGTATCCAATAGTTTTAACTCGTCAGCAATTGCTAAACTCTTCAGGGTATAGCTCAATGCAGCGGAATATTTTTTTTGCTTCAAATATATGGTTCCGATTTTATTTAAAGCTTCACAATCTGGTCGTTTTTTCCCCAATTCTTCAGCCATTTTCTGAGCTTCCGAATAATTAATCATGGCTTTATCAAAATCAACCTGTTGAAGGTAGAAGTCTCCTATGTAAATCAGTGTGCTTATTGTTAGCAACTTATCATTCCTTTCTTCGTTATATTTTAATGCTTTCTGAAAGCATTCTAACGCCATCGAATTGTTCGTTTTGAGGTATATGTAACCAATATTTGCCCAACTATTTGAGATCTTGCTTTTTGCTTTTTGCTCTTCGGCAATTTTGAGCGCCTTTTGAAAATGCTCGAGTGCTTTGGGATAATCCGATAGCGATGTATAAATATTCCCAATATTTATTAAACCTTGGAAATTGAGAGAACTATCATTTTGCTCCTCTTTAATTATCAAATATTTTTGAAAGTGCTCAAGTGCTATTGGATAATTTCCCTGATAGGCAAATATAATTCCCAAACTATTTAAACAATTGGCTACTTCCTGCTTTTCTCCCAACTCTTCAAATAGTTTCAGTGCTTTTTGAAACCCTTCAATTGCCTCTTCATAGTTACCTATCATACGATAAATCATCGATAAACGCTGCAACCAATTTGCAGTTTCTAGCTTATCGTTTAGCTCTTCGTACATTTTTACACCTTTTTGATAATACTCTATTGTTTTAAAATTTTCGCCTAGTGATTTATAACTAATTGCAAGACTACTTAAACAATGGTCAATTCCGGGAATATATTTTATCTCTTCGGCAATAATCAAAGCTTTTTGATAATATTCAATTGCCCTTAATTTATCAGTTTTAGAGTATGATAATCCAATTAAGTATGTGCTTTCGAATTTCCCTTTCAAAAAAAGCAGTTTGTCAGATAATTCAACTGCCTGATTAGCATAATTCTGTGCTTTATCGACATCATTTTTATAAACTAAAGAAGCAATTTCGTTGAGTAAATTTATTTTAACCGTATCTTCTGTTTTGTAGGATTTTAAAATGTTTTCAAGGCTATCTACATTTGCAGTTTGAGCATATGACGCATCAACAATACATAGTGACAAAAACAGGAGTACGAATTGAAAGTATTTATTCATAAAATTAATTTCTTAAATGGCTATGATAGTTTTAAAACAGAACTAAATTTAGGTTGTTAGCTTAAATTTATATAGGATGCAAAGTAAAGAAAATTATTGCCTGTAAACAATTGCATTAATATTCATTCCCGCACCAACTGAGGCAAAAATCAGAATATCGCCGACATTAATTGTATGATTGCTTAGTTTACCTTTCAATATCATATCATACAACGTTGGAACGGTAGCAACAGAACTATTACCAAGCTCATGAATATTCATCGGCATTACCATAGGAATATCGGCTTTTATTTTAAACAGCTTAAAAAATCGTTGAATGATGGCTTCATCCATCTTTTCATTTGCCTGATGAAGCAACACTTTTTTTACGTCTTCGATCGGAATACCTGATTTATCGAGTGCGACTTTCATGGCTTGTGGCACATTATTTAGAGAGTATTCATAGATCTTGCGTCCATGCATTTTTATATAACGAATATCCGGATTACTTTCAGGTGCATTTGATTTACCAAGATAAAGATAATATGCCTCTTCAATAGTATTTGTAACTGTTGCTGATGATAGCACTCCACGTTTTTTATTTTCCATAACACCTTCGATTATTGCTGCCCCAGCGCCATCAGAAAAAATCATGGTATCGCGATCGTAATTATCAACAACCCGCGACAATGTTTCAGAGCCAATAACCAAACATCGTTTTGCCAAACCCGACTTAATAAATGAATCGGCGTGTATAACTCCCTGAATCCATCCTGGACAACCAAATATGATATCGTAGGCAACACATTGCGGATTTTTTATACCAAGTAAATGCTTTACTCGTGCTCCAATGCAAGGCACAAGATCTGTTTGAATGGTATCTATTAATACATCACCAAAGTTATGTGCAACAATTATCTGATCTATTGTTTCTCTATCTATTCCTGCACTTTGTATAGCTTCTTCTGCAGCTATTGTAGCAATATCCGAATTTCTCTGGTTTACTGTTACCCACCTTCGCTCTGAAATACCAGTTATATCTTTAAATTTGCTTATTATTTCTTCTCCCGGACTATTTATCAGGGTGTTGTCTTTTTCGAAAAATGTGTTTTTTATAAATTGGTTATTCTCAATTTTTTGCACTGGAATATAACTGCCTGTTCCACTAATAATAGTATTTAAATAATCCATAAAAATTAACTTTTAGTTTTTTAAAATTTTCAGGAGCAAGGTATAGATTTTTTTAAGCTATTGGAATTCATAATTTTTTAAATTTATGATACCCAAAATAACTAAACGAATAATAAACCAAACAAAGGAATATCCTCTTTGTTGAAAACCATTTGCTTAACTATTATGCAAATGTTTTATTTCTAATCATTTAAACAGGCCTGTCATCTGCTTTTTTAGATCACAATTAGTTGCAATATTTTAATCTTATTAAACTTTTTGATTTGTAAAAAGTCAAAAACAGGAAATAAAATTAAGATCATATGAAATCAATTTCTTCATTACTCCTTTTTACAATTTTACTTACTATTAATGCATTTGCTCAGGATCAATCTATCCAGAAAGGCCTTGATGCCATTAATAAAGAAGCAGTAAAAGCTCAGCTTGAATTTTTATCTTCCGACTGGATGGAAGGACGAGCAACAGGCGAAAAAGGCGAATTAATTGCTTCAGATTATCTTGCCAGTATGCTACAGTTTATGGGTATTGCTCCGGCTGGAGATAAGGAATTTACCCAACTATCCCGCGAACAACGATGGAGCGGATTAAAGCCCGAAGAAATAACTACATATTTTCAGAATATACCGATGATAAAATACCTAGAGACAAGTTCAGAAGTAAGTCTTTTAAATAGCTCATCAACATTAACTTTTCAGGAAAACGTTGATTACTCCATTTCATCAAGTCCTTTGGCCACAAATTTTACAGCTCCGGTTGTTTTTGTGGGTTATGGTTTTACTGATGAGAAATCAGGTTACGACGATTACAAAGGAATAGATATCAAGAATAAAATCATCATCCGATTATATGGATACCCTGGGTATCGCGACAAAGACTCCGAAGGATATAAAAAGTTTGCCCCTAAAAACGCAAATGATTATTCAATAGAACGAACCAAAAATACCATTGCAAAAGAAAAAGGTGCATTAGCCATAATTAATCTTGTGCCATCGAATAATTTATCAAATTGGGCAAACAACGAGATCGATCTATCAGAGAACGAAAAACCGTTTCCTTCAATGTATAAATATCCGCTTGAGATTAAAACAGACAGCATAAAAACTGAACCATTACGAATAAATGCTTCTGTAGCCATGCTAAATCTGATACTCGAAAACTCAGGGATTATTATTGAAGATTTTGAAAAAAGGGTTGCTAAAAGTTTAAAACCCGAATCAAAAAATATAAAAGAAAAGTCCCTTACAGTAAGTATAAAATCGAAGAGCGAATTAATCAATACCCGCAATGTACTTGGTGTTATCGAGGGTGAAAATAAAGATGAAATAATTGTTATTGGTGGTCATTATGATCATTTAGGAATTGAAAACGGATTTGTTTGGAATGGCGCTGACGATAATGCTTCGGGAACTATTGGTGTTTGGATGTTGGCCAAAGCATTTGCTGCATCAGGCGTTAAACCTAAAAAAACTATTGTGTTTGCTGCATGGACAGGCGAAGAAAGAGGTTTGTTGGGATCTGAATATTTTGCCGAAAAACCATATGGAGGATCTATAGAAAAGGTAAAGTTATATGTTAATTATGATATGATCAGTAAAGATTCGCAGAACGATACACTTAAAAATCAGGCCCGAATGGTTTATACTAAGTCATCTGAAAAATTCGAAACTATTTCGAAAAAAAACATTGAGGAGTATAACATCAATCTTGATATGACCTATCGTCCATCCGAAAATCCGCGAGGAGGAAGTGATCATTCTTCATTCTCGGCTAAAAACGTTCCTATTATGTACTTTATGGCTGGATTCCCAACTGATTATCACACCCCTACTGACGAAACTGATGATATAAACTGGGATAAGATGCTTAATATTATCAAACTTACATATCTGAATGTTTGGCAAATTGCAAATGAGTAAGGATTCATCCTACTGAAAAATAATCATCCCCCTGTTTAGCCTGATGGTTATTTTTTTAGCAGCGATAGTGGAATTTAACACTGCCCAGTTCGCTAGGTTGCGAACAACTGTTCTCGAAACTATCCCGCTCGACTATTCCAGCATTTTTCCATAACAAAGCTAGTAAATATAAGTTTTATGTATTTTAAAAATCACATTTTTTACCTATGTACTAATAATAGATAAATGTTAACTGATTTTTCATTTAAAGTTTAATCGGTTTAGTCAACAATTTTTATAATTTTATAAAAGAATAAACTTTACTGTTTATAATTTAACCATGTATTTAAAAAGATAGCATGTTATTTTATATCTTTGAAAACTGAAACCCTTTTTATTGTAAAACTGTAT
>JAVEZW010000098.1:0-11884 GCA_034002805.1 Bacteroidales bacterium
TATATTTATCCAATCTAAATAAAAGGATTGTATATGCTTTGTACTGAAACAAAAGAAACGGTAAGAAAGATTTTTACTGAGTATTTAGAACGCAGAGGGCACAGAAAAACGCCCGAAAGATATGCAATATTAGATGAGATTTACTCACGCGAAAACCACTTCGACATTGAATCGTTGTATATTTCGATGAAAAATAAAAACTACCGCGTAAGCAGGGCAACCTTATACAATACCATCGATTTATTACTCGAAAGCAATTTAGTTGTTAAACATCAGTTTGGTAAAAACATTGCTCAATTCGAAAAAGCTCACAATTGTAAACAACACGATCACCTGATTTGTCAGGAATGTGGTAAAGTATTCGAGTTTTGTGATCCGAGAATACAGGATATACAGCAAACAGCATCCGAAATGATGAGTTTTACCATCAATTATCACTCATTATATTTTTATGGTACCTGCAGCGAATGTAATGCAAAAAAGCATACCGAAAATAGTTGAAAACTATTTAAAAAAATTTATCATAAATCCCCTTCAATCGATTGGGATTTTTTATTTTTAAACTTTTGAATTTGTAAATTGCAATCAGACTTTAAAATACAACAAACATGAAATTAGACATATTACTCGGATTACAGTGGGGTGACGAAGGAAAAGGAAAAATAGTAGATGTGCTTGCATCAGATTATAATGTTATTTGCCGTTTTCAGGGTGGGCCAAATGCAGGTCATTCGCTTGAGTTTAACAATATAAAACATGTTTTGCATACTATTCCTTCGGGAGTTTTTAGGCCTGAGACAATTAATATTATTGGAAATGGTGTAGTTATTGATCCGGTAATTTTTCAGAAAGAAATCATTGCACTCGAAAAGATGGGTGTAACTATTAAAAAGAATCTTTTCATCTCTAAAAGGGCCCATTTAATCCTTCCATCACATAGAATATTGGATGCTGCTTCTGAGGCATCAAAAGGGAAAACCAAAATCGGATCAACGCTTAAAGGAATTGGGCCAACTTATATGGATAAAACCGGCAGAAATGGTATTCGTGTAGGAGATATTTTAAACCCAAATTTTAAGGATATTTACAGAAATCTTACCAATAAGCATAAAGATATTTTAAAACAATACGATTACGATTACAACCTTGATGAATACGAATCGAGTTGGTTTGAAGGTATTGAAACATTAAAAAGTTTTCAGATTATTGAGAGCGAACATGTAATAAACAATTATCTTGATGAAGAGAAAAAAATGCTTGCCGAAGGTGCACAAGGAACCCTGCTCGATATTGATTTTGGATCGTACCCGTTTGTTACATCATCAAATACCATTTGTGCAGGAGCATGCACAGGATTAGGAGTTGCACCAACCAGAATAGGTAAAGTATTTGGAGTTTTTAAAGCCTACTGTACCCGAGTTGGAAGCGGCCCCTTCCCTACCGAACTCGAAGATGCTATTGGCGAACAACTAAGACAACAAGGTCACGAATTTGGAGCAACCACCGGACGACCACGCAGATGCGGATGGATGGATTTGCCAGCTCTTAAATACTCAATTATGATTAATGGAGTAACAAACTTAATCGTTACCAAAGCAGATGTTCTTTCGAACTTTAAAACAATAAAAATCTGTACTCATTATTTGTTAAATGGTAAACCAATTGATTATTTGCCTTACGAAATAAACGAACCCCTTGTACCTGTTTACAAAGAAATGAAAGGCTGGGAAAAAGACATTACCACTTGCACAAGCTACGATGAACTGCCAAAAGAATTTATTGATTATTTGAAATACATCGAAGCCGAAGTTAAGGTGCCTATAACTATTATTTCTGTTGGCCCGGACAGAAAACAAACGATTATTAAGTTATAAGTTAAAAGTTAAAAGTAGAAAGTTGAAGATTGAACGTGAAAAGGGAGAAGCTGAATAATTTTTTTTGTTATCTTGTCAAAATAATGTATTTCGACAACCTTTATTCGATAAACAAACAGGAAGGATGTCTTTCTTTTCAAAATCATTAGTATCCCTATAATTCCTAATATTCGTAGGTTTAATCCGTGATTTTTTTGTAACACAATGTTTCACAAAGTATTTCACAAAGTTTCACAATGAAATACGTCGCCCAGCTTTGTGAGACTTTGTGTTTTAACTTTGAGTTACTCTGTGTACCTTAAAAAATATGTGGATTTTAGGTATTATCAGTACTTTTTTCAACTTAGCATTAAATAAAACTTATTTGAGTAATAGATTTTTGAAACCACAGAAATGCTTACAACGACTTTTATTTACTATTACTACCTAACACTTGATTTCCTGATTATAAGTTCTGTTTGTAAAACTTTGGTTACAGGATCAAAATCCTCGACTGATTGCATTCTGTTCACCAATAACTGAGCAGCACTCATTCCCATTTCGTATCCTTTTTGATCAACCGTTGTAAGTTCAGGATCTGTCATAAACGAAATAAAAGAATTCGTAAAACCCGAAATAGCGATATCTGCAGGAATATTTTTATTTAGCTTTTTAATTGCAATCATCGACCCGGCAGCTGTTTCATCATTAACTGCAAAAATACCATCAATTTCGGGGTGCACATGTAACAGTTCTGGTACCAATTTTTGAGCATGATTAAACGAATCGCAATACTGAATAGTATAATCATGTATCGGATATCTTTTTTCTTTTAAAGCATTTATAAATCCATTTCGACGATCAATACCAATAGCAAGATTCTGAGGTCCAGCCAGGTGAACAATATTTTTGCATTTATTTTCGATTAAATGCATGGTAGCATTATATGCTCCAATATAATCTTCTACAATTACTCTATCCGCTTTTATTTCTTCGCAAGGTCTATCGAAGAAAACTACCGGAACTCCAACTTCTTCAATGTCTTTAAAATGATCAAATCGTGTTGTTGTTTTTGCCATCGAAATAATAAATCCGTCGATATTACTCGAAAGCAATGCCTGCACGTTCTCCACTTCTTTTAAGTACGATTCGTTCGACTGACATATAATAATATGGTATCCGGCATCATTGGCAACTTTTTCGATACCACTAATAACCGTAGAAAAGAAATGGTGAATGATCTCGGGTATAATTACCCCTATTATCTTACTCTCCTGTTGTAAAAGACTTAACGCAACCTTATTAGGTTTATAATTCATCTTCTTAGCAAGGTCCTGAACATTTTTTTTTGTTTGGGGATTTATATCCGGATGATCCTTTAATGCTCTCGAAACAGTTGAAGGAGAAATATGTAGTTCTTTGGCAATATCTTTAATGGTAACCTGGTGACCTTTCATAAACTAATTGACTTAAATTTTGTTTAAGTTATGAATTAAGATTAACTTATTTGCTAAAAATAGAGAAAATCAAGAAAAAAATTAAACTAAATAAACTTTTTTTTCGATTTGTTGCAAACGTTTGAAACAACACTTACAGGACTTATTTGGTCATTGTAACGCATTGATTGTAACTAACTTAACTTTGTTTTGTCAATAAAAAAACATATCTTTAACACTGTTAAAAAACCAAAAAAACTATACTTTATGATTAGTAAAATAAAGCTGACTTTAATAATCCTTTTTATTAAAGTATTTATTCCTGGTTTAATCGTTGCACAGGTTACAGTAACTGGTACTATAACTGATTTTGACGACAAATCGACATTACCTGGTGTTACTGTGCTCGAAAAAAACACAGGAATTGGATCCATTTCAGATATTGATGGAAAATACTCCATTACAGTCCCCAAAGATGCTGTTCTAGTTTTTTCGTTTGTAGGGTATAAATCACAAGAAATAGTTGTAGGTACCCAAACCGTAATAAATGTAGTACTCGAAAAACAAGTCGAACTGCTCGATGAAGTAATTGTAATCGGTTATGGCACTCAAAAGAAAAGCGATAAGACAGGAGCTGTATTTAATGTTTCGTCTGAAGAAATTCAAACTGTAGCATTACAGGATCCTATCGAAAGTATTCAGGGAAAAGTTCCTGGTGTTACTATCCGAAAAAGTGGAAGCGATCCAAATACTGGATTCTACGTAAATATACGTGGAGCTTCGGGCTTATCTTCAAGCACTGAACCACTCTATGTAATTGATGGTGTTGTTGGTGTAAATCCTACAACAATTGCCCCAGAAGACATTGAAAGCTTTAACGTATTAAAAGATGCATCTTCAGCGGCTATTTATGGATCGCGAGGAGCCAATGGAGTAATCATAATTACAACAAAAAGTGGCAAAAAAGACCAATCTAAAATTGAAATTAATAGTTATCTATCCGTTGAACAAGTATCGGCCCGAAGCAGACTCGATTTAATGACTGCTGATGAATATCGAGCATATGGTGAGAAATTAGGTATTACAATACGTGACGAAGGTTTTAATACCGATTGGCAGGATGAAATTTATAGAACAGGCATATCACATAACGAGTCGGTAGCAATTTCAGGAGGAAATGCTAACAGTAGTTATCGTGGATCTATCTCTAACAATGTAATAGAAGGAGTTATTAAAAACTCAGGAAAAGAGAGAACGATAATGAGATTAAATGCTCAAACAAAAGGACTAAATGACAAACTTACCCTATCAATGAATCTTGCAAATACCATTGAACATAATAATTATGTTAATTATGGTAGCCCTGGTGCAGATGGAACTCTTTTCCAGGCATTTCAGAGAAATCCAACCTTACCTGTATATAACGAAGACGGAACTTATTATCAGGACCCAACTCCTCCAGTAAATAACTACAGTAATCCAGTAGCAATTCTTAATGATATTCAGAATGAACGTGATGCAAAAAGGTTATTAGGTAACTTAAAAGCTGACCTGGAAATTATGGAAGGGTTGATTTTTACATTGAATGGTGCATATACCCGCGATGATGATGAAAAATGGTATTTCGAACCAGCCAGCAATGGTCCACTTAATGGAGAAGGTAAAGGAGAGAGAACCTATAATAACAGTTATTCATATTTAGCTGAAGGTTTTTTAAATTATACAAAAGAATTTGGAGATCATAATTTGAATCTTTTAGGTGGTTATTCTTTTCAGGAATTTGGATGGGATGGATTTAGAGCTTTTGGAGAAAATCCATCTTCTGATTTTACGCAATCTGACAATTTAGGGTCAATGAGCGAAGTAGAGCCTGGTGATATCCGTTCATGGAAAGGAAGTAGCCGATTAATATCTGGATTTGGACGATTAGTTTATAATTATAAAAATAAATATTTCTTAACTGGTACCTTACGTCGTGATGGTTCTTCAAGATTTGGTGAAAACAATGAGTGGGGATTATTCCCATCAGCCTCTTTAAAATGGAACATCGCAAGCGAGTCTTTTATGGGAGCTTTACCATTTATTAGTCAGGCACAACTTAGAATAGGATATGGCCAAACTGGAAACCAGGAAATTGGTACTTATAAAGACTTGTCTCTATTTGGAATTACTGGTTATGTAAAAGATCCAATAACAGGTGAATACACGGTAACTTATGGTGCAATTCAAAATGCAAATCCTGATCTTAAATGGGAAGTAAATACTGAACTAAACGTTGGATTGGATTTTGGATTATTTGAAAATCGATTAAATGGATCGTTAGACGTTTACAATAAAAAAACAACCGACTTAATATATGTATATAGCGTTCCGGTTCCACCAAACTTGTACCCTACAACACTTGCAAATGCTGGTCAAATAGATATTAATGGTATAGAAGTTATGCTGTCAGGTTTTATTGTTGACCGATCAAAAGTGAAATGGAAATCAACCATAGTTGTTACACATGATGAAGCAATTGTTACATCATTAGGCAATGAAGATTTTCCTCCTGTTGAAAAGGTATATGAAGGATGGCTGCAAGAACCACTCGGATATGGAACAAGCACACAGATTATGATGGAAGGTTATCAACGTGGAGTTTGGTACGGTCCTAAATTTGTAGGTATTGATCAAAATACTGGTGAATTTTTATACAAAAAATTAGATGGAACTTATAGCACAATTGATAACATTGAGGATGAGGATAAAGAAATTTTAGGAAATTCTCAACCAACATTAGAAATAGGATTTAATAACTATGTTAAATTGTTTCAAAACTGGGATATCAGTTTTACATTCAGAGGAATGTTCGGACACAAAATCCTTAATGCTACCAATATGGTTTTCGACAATCCAAGCTATTTCCCAACTAGGAATGTTTTAAGTTCTGCCCCCGAAAGAACAGAACTTCAGGGACCATCTGATTTTTCAGACTATTTCTTAGAAAAAGGAGATTTTGTTCGATTAGAAAATATAACGATTGGCTACAATTTTTCATTTAAAAACAATAAGTTATTAAAAAGTGCTCATGCATATATTGCAGCAAATAACTTATTTACTATTACCAACTATTCAGGAATTGATCCGAGTACAATTGGAATAGATATTTTTAATGTTTATCCAAAAAGTACATCTGTAACACTTGGACTTAATTTAACATTCTAAAAACTAACAATTAATTGAAATTAAAATTATGAATAAGTTTTATAAATATATTTTAACATTAGGTTTAGTGTCAGTTTTTAGCTGCAGTTTAGAAACTGATATCTATGAAAATCTAACAGAGGATAAATTTCCTGAAAATGAAATGCAACTTGAATCAGTAACCTTAGGTGCTTACGCCAAGTTGACTAACTTACTCGATGATTGGGGTTGGTGGTTATATATGCAGGAAGTATCTTCAGATGTTTTGGTATTTCCACAGAGAGGTACCGATTGGGAAGATGGAGGTAAATGGAGAGTGTTAAATCGCCATACCTGGTTGTCTACCACTATGGGTGTTCAGAATATGTGGCTTCACATAGTTGAAGGTATAGGAAAAAGTAATCAGGCAATCGAAATTTTCAAAAGAAATGAAGAAAGCGATGTGGCTAAAATGGCAATTGCTCAGATGCAGGTACTTAGAAGTTATTATTATTACCTAATGATCGACAATTATGGTGATGTACCCTATACGGAGGTTTTTGCTACTGCCGAAAAAATGCCTTACCGTACAAAAAGAGAAGACATCTATAACCGACTAATTGAAATTATTAATGAATCAATACCTTACTTACCAGATGCAGGAACTGTTGATAATAACAAAATTTCGAAAGCAACTGCTTGGATGCTTCTCGGCAAGCTTTATTTAAATGGACATATTTATAAAGGGGAATCTTCACCTTCTGCTGCTGATATGGATTCTGTAATTATTAATATGAATAAGGTAATAAGCCAAAGTTATTCATTTGAAACAGATCGATTAGCTCCATTTAAAGTTGAAAACTCAAGTTCAAAAGAAATTATTTTCTCAGCCATAAGCGATGAAAGTGGTAGCGATGGTTTACGTCACAATTTTAGAACATTACACACCTTGCATCAACAAACCTACGATTTGCAAAGCACCCCATGGAATGGATGTGCTATAAAACCTGATTTTTATGAAAAATTATTTGCCGCAAATGATGGTTTCGATGATCCTGACGACAATACATCTATAAACGATGAGGTTGTAGACCCAAGATCAAAAGCATTTCTAAGAGGTCAACAATATTCACAAGACGGACAACCATTAATTGATGATAACGGCAATTTTATATTAACTCAGGAAATTAAAGCTGATGTTATGAATGATGCCACAGATGGCGCTGCAGTAACAAGATTTTCTGGGTATCGGGTTGCAAAGTTTGAAATTGAGATTGGAGGAGGACCAATAATGAATAACGACTTCCCTATTTTCCGTTTACCTGATGCCTACTTAATGAGAGCAGAAGCGACACTACGAGGAGGATCTGGTGCTGCTGCAACAGCAGATAATGATCTTAATACAATCCGAAATTTAGCTAATCTACCCGATGTTACAGCAACTTTACAATTAGTGCTGGACGAAAGAGGAAGAGAACTGTATATGGAGGGCCATCGCAGACAAGATTTAATCCGATTTGGTCAGTTTGCTGATCGTAACTGGTGGTTAGGAGCTACTGAATCAGACCCTGGTGAAAAAAGATTAGTATTTCCTTTACCCCAAAATCAATTAAATGCGAACCCAAATCTGGCCGAAGAACCAATAGATTTAGTAATTAATAAATAAGCACACTTTATAACTTTAATTTTAACTAAAAATTTAGAAACTATGAAAAAGAACCTTTTTTATTTTATGATGTTATTCGTGGCACTAGGATTTATGGTGTCTTGCGATGATGACGATGATCCAGAAGTTATCGATAATCCAGTTTATGGAATGCAGGTAATTGGAACTGCAACAGATGGTAAAGCATTAGTTATTGACAAAAGCCAAATGGTTGAACCAAGCAGTTCTTGGGAAGTAAAATCAGTTAGAGAAGGCATGTACTATGGTATTTACTATCTTACAGCAGGTGAATTATCATTTAAGGAAGTTACAGCTACTAGCGAAGTAATTTATGGAATTTCTGAAGTTGCTGAAACTACACAAACAGCTGAAGCAGAAAATGCATTTACTTTTTCAAGAGGCAATCTTGTTGTAGATGGCACAGAAACTTTTAATATTGCATCAGAAGGCCTTTATTACATTATGACTGATAAAACAAGTGAGACCTTTTGGGTAATGAAAATTAATAGTTTCTTAATTAGCACTATAGAAGATGAAGCAACAATGGTTTCAGGCTCAGCTGCTGGTGCTGTTTATGAAATTTTAGGTGCTGATGTTAGAGGAGAATTTAAAGTTAAAATAAATTCTGCATGGAAAATTATTGCTGATGATATTCTTTATGGTGGTACTGAATATCCAGAGGATGGGATTCGCCCCATTATAAGTTTTGGAGGAGCACTAAATGCACTTACATTTGATGGTAGTGAAATTCCTTTTACACCAATAGCTGGCCATTTAACAGATTTTACTTTCAATTGGGACCCTTCCAAAAAAGGGATTGCCGGTATAACAATTACTACTGCTGATGCTGGTGAAAAAGTACCAACAGATTATTCTGATTATTTACTTGGATTTATAGGTAATGCTGTTACTGTAGCAGATACCTCATGGGGTTGGGGAAATGAATCATATGAAAATAAGTTGCCAACTAAAGATGGGTTATTATATACTTGGACATGGACTAATGTTTCAATTGCAGATACTACTGGAGGAAGAACCTGGAAATTTAGAAAAGATAATGCCTGGACCTTTACCTTGGGTTTCGAGAATGTTACTATGTCCGGCAGTGCATCATCTGATTTTTTCAAAGCTTCAAATGATGGAAACTTTGGAATTGGTACCTCAAAAGTTTATGATATGATTCTTACTGTTAATGCCGACAATGATGTTTGGACACTTGGCGTTGCCGAAGCAGGTGGAGCTACCTATGATATTTGGGGATTAATTGGTGATGCAACTCCTGGAGGATGGGGTGCTGATACAGAAATGACTCCAAATGAAGATGGTACAGAATGGACTTGGACAGGAAATTTAGCTTCTGTGCCTGCAACCGAGACTACGGAAGCCAAAGATGGAGAATTTAAATTCAGAGCAAATGGAAGCTGGGATTCTCAAATTGGTGATGATGGTGCTGGTGGAGCAGAATTTAGTTCAAATGCTGCAAGTTGGAAAATTACTGCCGCTGAAGCAGGTAATTACACTATTGTTCTCAATAGTGTGACTCCTTCAATGACTATAACAAAAAATAGCAAATAATAATTATAAAATTTCAAAGAAGGTATGCAAATGCATGCCTTCTTTTTATTTTATATCAACTAATAATACTTTCATGAAATTCCGACTATTTATAGCTTTTCTGCTTATTCATTTTTTCTTTTTAAATACGTATTCGCAGGTAATTACTGCTGAACCGGAATTTCCTATTGCTACAAATGCTGTTACCATTTATTTTGATGCTTCTCAGGGAAACCAGGCATTAAAAGACTTTACCGGCGATGTTTATACACATACCGGGCTTATTACCTCCGCAAGTACCAGTTCTACTGATTGGAAATACGTTATTGCCGGCTGGACGGTCAATACTGACAAAGCAAAACTTACACGAATTTCTGCAAACCTGTATCAGTTATCAATTACTCCATCAATTAAAGAATTTTACGGTGTTGCTGAAGACGAAGAAATACTAAAACTAGCCTTTGTGTTCAGAAATTCCGATGGTTCTAAAGTGGCTCGCGAAGCTGATGGCGGGGATATTTTTTATAATGTGTATGCTTCAGGGTTGAATGTAAATATTTCATATCCAACAAACGATATGATTGTTACTCCTGGTCAGCAAGTTGCCATTCAGGCATCTTCAAATGAATCAGATAGTCTGTTTTTATATATTGATAATAATCTGATCTTAGAATTAGATGGAACAACTGTTTCATATAATTATACTGAAAACACTCCCGGATCGCATAAAATTAAAGTTACTGCAAAAAATACTGAAGATATTGCTCATGATTCGGTTTATCTGCAAGTAAGAGGCGAACCTCAAGTTGGCGAATTGCCCTCGGGATGGAAAAAAGGAGTTAATTACCTTACTGATGATTCGGTTGGATTGGTTTTGTTTGCTCCTCACAAAGAGTTTATTTATGTAATAGGCGATTTCACTGATTGGCGGGTAAACGAAAACTATTTGATGAACGTTACACCAAACGATTCGATCTATTGGATTTCAATCGGAGGGCTTACTCCCGGGCAAGAGTATATTTACCAATATTATATCGATGGAGAGCTGCGTATTGCCGATCCATATACCGAAAAAACAAGCGACCCAAATGACAAGTACATTCCCAGCGCAACTTATCCCGGACTTATTAGTTATCCCGAAGGTAAAGCAGATGGTATAGCATCTGTACTACAAACTGCTCAAACCGATTATACATGGAAGAATACAGATTTTACTCCACCAGCAAAAAATAATCTGGTAATTTACGAATTACTTATTCGCGATTTTATCGAAAGTCATAATTATCAAACACTTATCGACACACTCGATTATCTTGATAGCCTGGGAGTAACTGCCATTGAATTAATGCCTTTTAGCGAGTTCGAGGGGAACGAAAGCTGGGGTTATAATCCAAGTTTCTACTTTGCACCCGACAAATACTATGGAACAAAAAATAAACTTAAAGCATTTATCGATTCATGCCATGGAAGAGATATTGCTGTAATTATGGATATCGTACTGAATCACTCATATGGCCAGTCTCCATTAGTACAAATGTATTTTGAGAATGGCAAACCCTCTTTACAAAACCCTTGGTATAATGTGCAGTCACCAAATTCGACGTATTCATGGGGGTACGATTTTAATCATGAAAGTGTGCATACTAAAGAGTTTGTTGACAGTGTTAACAAATTTTGGTTAGTAAACTATAAGGTTGATGGATTTCGGTTTGATTTTACCAAGGGTTTTACTAATACTCCAGGCGATGGCGGAGCTTATGACATATCTCGAATAAATATCTTAAAAAGAATGGCATTGCGCATTTGGGACACAAACCCTGATGCTTATGTGATTCTCGAACATTTTGCCGATAACGCAGAAGAAAAAAACCTTGCCGATTTTGGGATGTTGATTTGGGGAAATATAACTCATAATTACAACGAAGCAACCATGGGTTATACATCTGATATTTCTTGGGCTTCATATAAAGCAAGAGGTTGGAACGCGCCAAACCTTGTATCGTACATGGAAAGCCATGATGAAGAACGGTTGATGTATAAAAATCTTCAGTATGGCAACACATTGGGCGATTACAATATCAAGTATTTGTACACAGCCATGGAACGCATTGAACTGGCTGCAAACTTTTTTATTCCAATCCCGGGCCCAAAAATGATCTGGCAATTTGGTGAACTCGGATACGATTTCTCTATTAACCGCTGCCCCGATG
>JAVEZW010000099.1:0-11804 GCA_034002805.1 Bacteroidales bacterium
CCATCAACCGAATAGCATATTCCTTTTTCTTTGTAGAATTGAGCTACAGGAATCGTTTTATTTTGATATTCTTTTAGTCTATTATGAATTACCTCTAACGTATCGTCAATTCTATTTTCTTTCTTAGATCTCTCAAGCATTCTGTTCATTAAAATATCCTGAGGAACCTCTAAGCTAATCATGCAATTAAGTGATGTGTTTAGTTTAAGCAAAAGTCCTTCAAGAATATATGCCTGTACAACGGTTCTTGGAAAACCATCAAAAAGAAATCCATTAACTTCTTTATTGGTTTTTATTTTTTTCTCAATGATTTGAACAATAATCTCATCAGAAACTAATCCACCCTCCTCTATTACACTTTTTGCCTGTTTACCGAGCTCAGTACCATCGGCTATTTCCTCTCTTAAAATATCGCCAGTTGAAATATATGCGAGATTAAATCGTTGAACAAGTAATTTCGATTGAGTGCCTTTTCCCGCGCCCGGAGGGCCAAAGAGTGCAATATTAAACATGTTTTTTAGGTATTAGGGTTATAATTATCAAAAATAGTAAAAAGACTTTAATTACCAATTTATTAAAAAATAAAAAAGCTCAACAAATTTGTTGAGCTCCTATTTTGTTTTCTTAAGAAATACTATACTACTGTTAAATAGGTATATGCATATGAAAACCTTCCACTTTCAGGTACCAAAATTAAAATTCTGTTGCCTTTTTTTAACCGTCCTGAATTAAAAAGTTCTTCAAGCATTAAATAAATTGATGCAGCACCAACATTACCTACATCGGTTAAATTAGTAAACCATTTTTCTGCAGGTATTTCAATACCATTAGCCACTAATTCATCATATACTTTTTGTTTAAAAAACATGGATGAAAGATGAGGTAGAAAGTAATCTACTTCGGTTTGCTGATTAACCTTATATTTTTTAAGTATTTCAGCAAGTTTTTTAATACCAAGGCCAACTACATTCTTATCAAGTAACTTAACATCCTGCTTAACACTAAATATCGATTTTTCAAGCCATATTTCGGGATCAAGTTCTTTCCAGCCCTTTAAATCACCGGTACCATTTTTTTCTGCACCAGCATACATACATGCTTCATGTTCATTTGCGAACGAAATTGTCTCTAACCATTCTATTCTTAATGATAATCCATTAGAATTTGGTTTATCTTGCAAAAGCATTGCTCCAGCTCCATCCGACAACATCCATCGTAAAAAATCTTTTTCAAACGCTAGTATAGGATTTTCTTCGATTCTCTTAAGACATTCGGCTTCTTTATTAAACTTATCGGCTTTCAATAGGGTTGAAATTACTTCAGATCCGGTGCAAACTGCATTTTTAGATTGACCAGCTAATACATTTATATAGGCATACTTAAGTGCATGCATTCCTGCACAGCAAACACCTGATGGTGAAAAAATCTCTACTGGTTTGGTTTTTATTTTTCCATGCACCATTGATGCATGTGATGGTAATAATTGATCGGCAATAGATGTTCCGCACGATAAAACCTCCAAATCATTAAGCGAGAATCCTTGATTTTCGAGTTCTTTTACTGCATTTGCAGTAATTTCTGCATTGCTATATTTAACAGTACCTTCTTTATTAATTACATAATATCGTTTTTTTATTCCGTTTTGCCTGAGTATTATGTTTTTTGAGCGAGAAGGTTTTCCACTTACCATTCCTAATACAGTTTCCATTTCCTCATTTAATACAGGCTCATTAGGAAGAAATTTAGAGATTTTGGTGATATATACCTGGTTCGACATTCTTTTAACTAATTTGATAAAGTTATTTTTTCGAAAACTTTACCTGTGAGTAATATTCAATTTCTTTTTTTATCTTTTTTATTTTAAAGCATGCAAAAATAAGAAAAAAAATGTATTTAACCGGAGCAACTAAAATAATAACGATAGGAAAATAAATTTGAAATAATAAAATTCTGTTTTTTCTTTTTTTATCTCCATATCCTCCTTTTTTAGAAATAAACGCTGACCAAATTTTGAAAACGCGCACGGCAGTCTTCTCAAGCGAAACTAAATAGGGATTTATTTTTACAGCTTTTTGTTTTATTAAATCATCCTGTAAATTATTGTGCGAATTGTTTAGAATATGCTCTTTACAAATAGACCCAAAAACAGAAACATTATTAATGTCTTTCTCCGAAACTCCTGGTTTTGGGAAAAATCCCAAAAAGCGATCTTTTTTACCCGTAAAAACAAAATAAGAGATCGTAATTATTCCGGTAATATTTCTTGATCTGTCTTGTAGAACAATATTTCCTATTAGATTTCCTCCTAATTCGTTTATTTTTTCTTTTACATATTCTTGTGGAACTACCCACATATTTCTTACTCCAAGCAAAGTTATTACCGGTTTGCCTTTAAAAATCCGCTTTGCCTGATCAGAAAGCAAGAAAGAGTTAGCAGGAATCGAGGGTGCTATATACCAAACAGTATATGCGAAAACTATTAAATCGAAGTCTTCGTGCTCAATTTCCAGGGGCTTAATTTCACAAGGCACTTTTTTTACTGACTCAGGAAAAGAATCAAAAAACTCATATCCTGACCATGGGAAAGGATAATCGTTTACAGGCTTTATTGGTGCATAAGTAACTTCAAACTCCGGTGAATCCTCAAAAGGTTGAGTAAAATTCTTTAAAATTTGGGTTAGTTGTCCTGATTGAGAATAATAAATACACAGAACTCTTTTCATATGTTATACTTCGTTGTTAACAAGGTTTAAAAGTAATAGAAAATGTTGTAAAACAAATATGTTTTACAATACAACCTATCGATTACCTTTCATAATTGGATTACTTGGATGCTGGATTTGATAAAAAATAAATGGAAATACCAGCAATAAGTATAAAGATAGATAGTGATGAAGTTATCCCTGAATCAAACAATTTAACGATATTGTAAATAGAAATAACTGCTAAAACCAAACCTGATATAACTGTAATTGTTGGCTTTGATACAAATCCGGTAATAAAGATTAATGCACTAAAAATTCCGAAAAGCAGAGCAATATAAAAATTTAGGCTTTCATAATTAAAATCCTTTATAGTATCAAAATACTGTGTATATGCAAATATTAATAATCCAATTCGCATAAGCCAGATACTCAATGGCAATAATGATTTTATGGGTTTCATAATACTTATTTTATTTTTTATTTGGTACGAAAATAAACAAAAAAGATGAATTTTTGAACAATTTTATTTTAATGGTGTTTAAATATTATTAAAAACAATTAAACAATAAACAGTATTTAAATTATAATATAAAGAATATGAAACAAATAATAGTTAACTATTTCCTTTTAACCTCAATTTTATTGGGTATCTCGAACTATGTTGTTTATTCAAATGATCCTGAAAATTATTCTGTAAGAAAAACAGAATCAAATGCCTACGATGCAATTATTGTTCCCGGCGTTCCATATAACGATCCTAATATGAGCAGGATTTTACTTAGTAGAATTTATTGGTCGCATTATCTGTATTCAACCGGTCAGACAAAAAACATTATATTTTCTGGATCTGCCGTTTATACACCCTATATCGAGGCAGAGATTATGTCTCAATATGCCCAAAAACTAGGTGTTCCGGCTGAAAATATTTTTATCGAATCACAAGCTGAGCATAGTGTTGAAAATGTTTATTATTCATATAAAATAGCAAAGAAATTAGGATTTAAAAGAGTTGCGCTGGCTACTGATCCTTTACAAAATAGAATGCTAAAACGATTATCTAAAAAATTAAAGGTTGAGATTGATTATGTTCCGTTTTCATTTGATTTTCTTGATTCATTGATTGTTGAAGAGATAAATATTACTCCTGATAAAGCGTATGTTGAAAATTTTGTTGCTATACAAGAAAGAGAGAGCTTTTTTAAACGATTAAGAGGAACAATGGGTAAGAACCTAAAATTAGAGGATTAAATTAATAATATAAGATAATTGGTTTTATTTTTAAACTTTGCATATTTTCGGAGGTCAAAAATGCAAAGTTTTTTTATGAAAAAAATTAGTTGGTTATTTACTATCTACTTAATTAGTAGCACATTATCTTGTCAAAGTCAAAAATGGTCTACCTGGTACGAAATCTCAGGATTTATCGAAACGCCAAGATATGATCAAACTATTGAATATTGTAATCAATTAGCTAAAGCTTCACCTTTAATTAAAAATACAAACTTTGGTAAAAGTCCTCAGGGACGTAATTTGCCTTTATTAATTATTGATAAGAATCAAAATTTCACTCCAGAGAGTGTTCGAAATTCAGGTAATGCAGTAATACTAATCGAAGCTTGTATTCATGCTGGCGAGTCCGAAGGAAAAGATGCAGGATTAATGCTTATCAGAGATATTGTTTTACTTAATAAGTATCCTGAACTTCTTGATCATGTTACAATACTTTTCATACCTATTTTTAATACCGATGGACATGAACGCTTTAGTCCATACAACAGGATAAATCAAAATGGGCCGAGAGAAATGGGTTGGCGTACAACAGCCCAAAATCTAAATTTGAATCGTGATTTTATTAAGGCCGATGCTCCTGAAATGCAGCAATGGCTTATGCTTTATAATAGCTGGTTGCCTGATTTCTTTATTGATGTTCATACTACCGATGGTGCTGATTATCAATATACCATTACCTATGGAATGAATGTATACGGAAACATGAATCAACAACAAACAGATTGGCAGATAAAATACCTTACAGATATAGAAGAAAAGCTGAAAAGTGACAATGTTTTAATATTTCCTTATGTTTCATTCAGGCAATGGCACGATCCTCGCAGCGGACTAATACACGGAATTGGATCGCCGCGTTACTCAACAGGATATTCTGCTGTGCAGAATAGGCCTGGTTTGCTTATCGAAACACATATGTTAAAAAATTACAAGAAAAGAGTGGACGCTACTTACCAAATGATAAGACATTCCCTGGAAATTATAAATGCAGATTATTCATCCCTTATTAAAATGAATAAGGATGCAGATAGTATTGTTTCATCAAAAGATTTCAGAAAAAATGAGTTAGCGCTTAATTATAAAACTTCAACCGACAGTTCAATTGTTAAATTTAAAGGTATTGATTATGAAGTTATTAAAAGTGATTTAACCGGAGGCCAATGGTTTGTGTATGGAAAACAACCCAAAGAATTTGAAATCGTTTCGTTTGAGAAGCAAGAACCTATAGATTTTGTAAAACTTCCCGAAGCGTATGTTATTCCAGTTGAATGGGCTGAAATAATTAAAAGATTATCCTTACACGGAATAACCTACTTAACACTTAAAGAACCAACTGAAATAACGATAGAAACTACGCGATTTTCTAACGTTAGTTTAGCAAATAACTCTTTCGAAGGAAGACAAATGGTTCGTGATTTTAAAACTCAAAACGCTTTTGAAACCAAAATATTTCCTGCTGGTTCTGTTATAGTGCCAATGAATCAGCGAACGGCATTAGTAATTGCACATTTACTCGAGCCTATTGGTCCTGATTCCTACCTGCGATGGGGTTTCTTTAATTCAATATTTGAACGAAAAGAGTATGTTGAAACATATGTTATGGAAAAAATGGCAAGAGAAATGATCGAAAAAAATCCCAAACTAAAGACTGAATTTGATAAGGCAGTTACTGAAAATCCACAGATCTTCAATAATCAATATGCAAAACTTTTTTGGTTTTTTGAACGAACTCCATATTGGGATCAACAACTAAACCTTTATCCCATCGGCAAAATAAATGATTTAAGTCAGATTAAAGGATTGTAATTTTTTATAGTTTTATCACCTATTAATAAACACCGTTTGATTATTTATAAACTAATACCAAATACATATGACAAAAAGAATTTCTTTGCTTATGCTTTCACTCGTCATGGTTGTTTTTACGCAATGCACAAATAAAGATGCAGCTAAACAATCATCTGACACAAAAAACATTACCGAGATGACAACTCAAAAAGTACAAAATGCTTTAATCGAAAAATTTGGAGCTGAAAATAAGACTCTTATTGAACGCGGAGTTAATCATGCAGCTTCGTTATGGAGAGTTTCTGATGGTTCAGAAAGTGATTTTGAATCGTTTTGTAAAGAAAACTTTATTGGCGATCCTATTGAGAAACAGATTGTTTTCGAAAAAGCATCAAAAAATTTCGAATCACTTTGGGGACATGGAAATAAGATTATGCTCGATTTAAATGAAAATATGCATTTAGATAACGGTCCCTATCATAAAGTTGATGCTCTGTTTGCTGCATATAGTCCTGGAGCTCATTTTGCTGATGATTTTTATGCTAATAAAATCGCTTTTGTTATTGCATTAAACTTTCCTCCTTATTCATTAGATGAAAAAAATGCCCAAGGAAAAGATTGGACAACCAAAGATTGGGCGTATGCAAGATTGGGCGATGTTTTTACATCCAGAGTTCCAGCTAGTTTGTCTCAGGCAATTTCTCAGGCTAGCACAGATGCCGATATTTATATCTCAGAGTATAATATTTATATGGGGCATTTAGTAACTGAAAATGGTACTAAACTATTTCCGGAAGATATGGTATTGTTATCACATTGGAACTTACGCGATGAGATAAAATCAAACTACGGAAGCGCAGAAAATGGATTAGAGAAACAGGATCTTATATATTCTGTTATGCAACGTATTATTGATCAATCAATTCCAGAAAAAGTAATTAACTCAGGAAATTATGATTGGAACCCAATTTCAAATAAGGTAACCGAAAATGGTTCAGAAATACAATTTACATCAGAACCCGATACACGTTATCAACAGATTATCAATAATTTTAAAGCTTTAAAGGCAACGGATTCATATTATACTGATTTAAATACGTTTGTAAAAAGAAGTTTTTCTGGTGAAAAGGAAATTCCACAAGAAGAGGTTGAGAAACTATTTGATGAGTATTTGTCATCGCCAGTTGCAATTGAAGTAGGTAAGTTAATAAGTAAACGACTTGGCCGCGACTTGCGTCCATATGATATTTGGTACGATGGATTTAAAGCCCGAAGCTCGCTTGATGCTAACATGCTAGATATGATGACAGAAAAGAAATATCCAAATGCAAAAGCTCTTGAGAACGATTTGGAGAACATTCTGGTAAAGCTAGGTTGGTCAAAAGACCGGGCAGCATTCCTTTCATCAAAAATTGTGGTTGATCCTGCCCGTGGTTCGGGTCATGCCTGGGGCGCACAGATGAAATCAGAAAATGCTCATCTTAGAACTAGAATTGCTGGTAAAGGAATGGATTATAAAGGATATAACATTGCAGTACATGAATTTGGACATAATGTAGAGCAAACAATTTCTTTGCATGATGTTGATTATTATATGATTAATGGAGTCCCTAATACTGCTTTTACCGAGGCGCTTGCCTTTATTTTCCAGAAAAGAGATTTACAGTTATTAGGAATTAATGATCCAAATCCAGATAAAGAATATCTTAATAATCTTGATTTATACTGGCAAGTATTTGAAATTATGGGTGTATCGATGGTTGATATGCAGGTTTGGAAATGGCTCTACGAAAATCCTGATGCAACTGCAACACAGTTAAAAGAAGCCGTAATGCGAATTGCTATCGATGTTTGGAATAAATATTATGCCGAAGTGTATGGTGTAAAAGATTCTCCAATTCTTGCAATTTACTCGCATATGATTAGCAATCCGCTATATTTGGCAAACTATTCATTTGGCCATTTAATTGATTTTCAGATTGAACAATACTTAGTTGGTAAAGATTTTGCTAAAGAAGTAGATCGAATATGGAGCATTGGAAGATTGACTCCCGACGCCTGGATGCAAAAAGCTGTAGGTGAAAGCATTTCTATTAATCCCATGATTAAAGCTACAGAGGAAGCGCTTAAACACATTAATTAACAATAAATTAAATTTATTTAAACGGATCAGCAATAATTACTGATCCGTTTTTGTTTTAATAATTGTACAAAATTGTCTAATTAATAGACCCATCTTATGATTTTTTTTTATCTTTAACCTTTGGCAAGAAATAAAGAATCCAAATTATGAGTAATACATTATTAAAAACCAAATTTTCGATTTTTTCGAGCTTAGGTATGGTTCCTAAAGCTTCTTCAATTGAAGAAAAAGAAAACAATCTGAAAAAAGAATACGATGAATTTATTGCCTACAGAGATTCAGATGAATTGGCTCACTATAAAGAGCTGGATGCATTTATTAATTCACCCGACTTTGAGCGGATTAAAAGGGAAATTAATGCTGTAAACTATCCCAATTCTGATGAGTATAAAAAGGAAAAGGAGTATTTGGATTTAAAAAAATCTAAGAAAATAAAAATATTTTATCAGGTTAAGGATTCAGCGGAACTTAAACAATATAATGATTTTGCTAAATCCGATAAACTTGCTAATTACCAGGAGCTTGAACAGTTTTTTACATCCAATAATTTTGGAGAACTAAAAAAATCATTCGATCAGCAAAAAAACCAGAAACTTGCCGAGATTAAAGCCAAACAAGATCAATACAAGGAACAAAGCAAAAAGTATCAATGGTTTTTTACTTATAAAGATTCAAAAGAATTTAAACAACTATCAGAAAATCAGGATGCAGAAGTAAAAACTACTGAAAAGTATAATCAATTTAAAAAACTTGAAAATAGTAAGGAAATAATTGCTTATCAGGAATTAGAAAAGGAAATTCAATCAAACGAGTTTAAAAGCTATGTGGCTGATACTAAAAACCTAAAGTTTCAAAATACAGATGAGTATAAGAAATTTCAGGAATATACATCACAAAAAAAATCAGCAGAAATTAAGCAGTATTTAAAATTCAAACAATCGGAGAAACTGGCAATTTATAATGAGCTAAACGACTCTGAAACTATTGCAAAGTACGAAGAACTCGAGAAATATATTTCATCAGCTGAATTTACTGAAAAGAAAAAGTATTTGCTTGTAAAAGACAAGTTTAAACTGTCTGAGGAGTTTACAAAACAACAGGAATATTTTACTATTAAGAAAAGCGAAAAATTAAAATGGTATCAAAAGCTCGAAAAACAGAATTCTTTTGATAAGTTGATGCAATGGGAAATTACCTTTGAAGATGATTTTAATTCAGCTAAATTAGATCAGGACAAATGGTTAACAGGTTATTACTGGGGCAAAACAATATTAAATGATACATATGTTCAAGCAAATGAACTTCAGTTTTTTACTGAAAAAAATATTGAAATAAAAGACAGCATTCTTCGAATAATTACTAAGGCAGAAAAAGTTAACGGAAAAGCATGGGATCCAACAAAAGGATTTTATACCAAAGATTTTAATTATACTTCGGGTTTGATAAATACAGGCCAAAGTTTTAGACAAAAATACGGACGTTTTGAAGCCAAAGTAAGATTTAATCACTCCTACCCTGTGCATCATGCATTCTGGTTGCTTGGCGAGAAAATAACCCCAGAAATTGATATTTTCAAATTCGATAAAAAGTCGAAAGGTAAAATAAGCATAGCAAATTATTGGGGAAATCCGATCGAAGAAAAAGGGATAAAACAACTTAAGTCATCTGTATCAGGATCAAATCTAACTTCAGATTTTTATATTTATACATTGATTTGGACACCAGAGAAATTAATCTGGAAAATTAATAATACTCCTGTATTTGAGATTACAGAAGGCGTTCCACAGGAGCCTATGTATGTTTTATTAAGCTCAGGTATTTCTAAGAAAAATGAGCAAATTCAATTGCCTTGTACTATGGAGGTTGATTGGATTAGAGTTTATCAGGAAAAGAAATAAGTTTATCTTTTTAATTATTGAATAAAATCAGTTGGCTAACCCAACTGATTTTTTATTTTTCTTGCTGCAGCTTATTCATCTGTTTTGCAATCCTTACTAGTGCATCTTGCAGAGATTCATCTGGAATAATGTAGTTATAATCACCCCAGAATGCATAATCATATTCGTAGTTTTTATCAATAAATATCTGATTGGTTGCCAATGTTTCATGGCGATCAAACCGCTCAATATTAACAGTATCTATATCATTTACAGCAAATTCGAAGATAGTTATAAAATCTGAAGAAAATAAGTGATTACGTTTTCTTACTTTAAACTCTAACTCGCCCCTTACCAGATTTAAAAAGTACGCCCCATTAACTTGTCGGTAATTAACCCAATATTTGGCGGATACTGGTTTTACAATGGTTTTCATACTTTTCTTTAGTACCAGTTCCTGTGATAATTTCTCAATGGCTTTAGAATCAATAAAAAAGTGGGCAGCTTTTATTGCCAGATTTTCAGTATCGATATATAGACGACCACTAAACGACTGATCCTCTAAATAATACTTCGGAACAAATTCAATTACATAAGCAGTACTATTTTCGAACTTAACAATATCAATTAATGTATAGGTAAATTGATAAAAATAATTTTCGATTAAAAAGGTGGATGGGTTTTTAATTATATCTAGAAAAAGACTAGTATTCAAACCTCCTTTTAGTTTTAATAAAAAAGTATCACTTTCGGAGTAACTAAGATTTTTACGCGATTTAAGCATTTTAACCTGATCAGAATAATATCCTTCGTACGGACTTTTATACACACTCAAAACCGCTTCAGATACAGAAGTATAATTATCATTCTTTTTTACAAACTCGCGATAAAAGGTGGTCATTAAATAAGGTTGGGTGTAATAATTATCTTTAGCCTTTTTCATTGCTTCTCGTAATAAATCCTCAGGATTACTGCTTCTGATAATTACCTCCTGAATAGCTAAAAAATCCTGTTGCATGTAAACAATATTGTTTTTAAGCGTTAAATCAAGCAAAGGTATTTCGGCATTTTTATACCCAATATATGTACATACAAGGTTCTCGCTTTTAAATGAAATGGGTATTTTAAACGAAAAATATCCCTCCTCATTTGTTATGGTGCCGATGCTTTTACCTAAGATTGATAAGTTGGCATATGGCAATGGATTGCGAGTGTCTTTATCGATTATCCGACCCGATATTGTTAAAACAGGTTCGGCGATTCTATTATCCGAAATACTTAATAGTTTACCAATTGTATTTTTTTTATGGATAACGATCTGTCTGTCAATCACATTATAAGTTAGACATGTGTCATTTAATAGATTATCAAGAATAATAGTTAATTCAGTTGAATCAACGTCAATTTTTACATTTTTTGATGATGGAACTAAATCAGCGTTATACGAAAACTCATAACCAATTAGTAATCCCAGATCATTTAGAACAGCATATAGAGTCTGATTTTTCGATTTGTATGAAATTTTCTTGTTTAAAACAGTTTCTTGAGCCTGAGAAAAAGAAATACCAATAAGTAAAAAAAATCCTACTAAAATATTTTTTATATTACTGTAATTCAATGCATTACGCATTTTGTATATTTCTAAAAGTTATTTTGAACAACATGTATTTCGCCATTATCATCAACAACTTTTAAATCAAACGCAAGACAAATTACAGAGAGCACTGAATCGAGAGTTTGGTCTTTAAAGGTTGATGTAAATCGTTGATTTAGAATTGTTGAATCACTGCATGAAATTCGCGAATTGTAAACCTTATTTAGAGCGCTAATAACATTATTTAGGGATTCTTCTTTAAATGTAATTTGCTTGGTTTTCCATGCAATAATATTATAGTCTGTGTTTTTGGAGTGATTAATATGTTGATCTGTAACAGTAACTAATTCGCCTGGAAAGATTAAAACACTTTCATTCTCTCCTAGTTTTTTAGTAACCTGAACCAAACC
>JAVEZW010000100.1:0-11706 GCA_034002805.1 Bacteroidales bacterium
TGAATGCCAATTATGATGTGGAAGTAGTTGGTGTACAAACCATTCTATTGGTTGAGGATTCTGTTCGGTATATTTCAACTTACCTTCCGAATATTTATAAAATAATTTTAAAGCAATCGAAAGAATACATTCGCGAGGCACTTAATGAGCATCAGCAAATGCTTCGTATGCGTGGCCGTCCTAAAATTTTACTGGCAACCAATTATGAGCAGGCTATTGAATTGTACGAAAAATACCGATTTAACATGCTGGGTATTATTTCTGATATTACCTATAAACGAAAAGGTGTTAAAGATAAACTGGCAGGGATAAAGCTGTGTGCAAGGGTTCGCGAAGAGGATGAGTTTATGCCTTTCATATTGCAATCATCCGACATGGATAATAAAACCTATGCCGATGAACTGAATGTGGGGTTTATTCATAAATATTCAAAAACATTATCCATTGAGTTACGAAACTATATTATTACCCAATTTGCATTTGGTGAGCTGGTTTTTCGCGATCCGATAACGATGAAATCCATTGGACACGCATCCGACCTGCAATCATTACAAAACCTTATACTTACCATTCCCGATAATTCTCTTGAGTATCATGCCAGCCGTAACGATATTTCGAAATGGCTTAATGCTAGAGCTATATTTCCTATTGCGCAGTTGTTTAAATACTTAACACTGGGCGATTTTAAGAATCTTAAAGAAGCCCGAACCTACATTTACCGGGCGATATCAAGTTATCGTATGAGCAAAGGGAGAGGTGTTATTGCTAAATTCGATAAAAATAGTTTTGACGAATACCTTATTTTTTCGCGTATTGGCGATGGGTCTGTTGGTGGTAAGGCCAGAGGTCTGGCTTTTGTTAATTCGATAATTAAAAAGAATCAGATATTTAATAATTTCCCTGGTGTAATTATTACTATTCCCAGAACAGTTGTGCTAAGTACAGATATTTTCGATGAGTTTATGGAAGAAAATGATCTGTATAAAATTGGAATGTCCGATCGGTCTGATGAAGAAATTCTGGAAGCATTTGTTCAGGCGAAACTTCCAAGTAGGGTTTATCAGGATCTGTATGCATTTATTTCGGTTGTTCAAAACCCATTAGCCATACGTTCGTCTTCGAAGCTTGAGGATTCACATTATCAGCCTTTTGCGGGAATATATTCGACCTATATGATTCCTAAAACAGAGAATAGCACATTGATGATTAAAATGCTTTCCGATGCTATTAAGTGTGTTTATGCATCGGTATATTTTAGAGGCAGTAAAGCATACATGGCTGCTACATCAAATGTTATTGATGAAGAGAAAATGGGTATAATCTTACAGGAGGTTTGTGGTAAACAATTTGGTAATAGATTTTATCCAACTCTATCGGGAGTTGCCCGATCAATAAATTTTTATCCCATTGATCCGGAGAAGCACGATGAAGGTATTGCAAACATTGCCTACGGACTAGGTAAACAGATTGTTGACGGGGGTGTTTCATTACGCTTCTCACCAAAGCATCCCAAAAAAATACTACAGCTTTCATCACCGGATATGGCTCTTCGGGACACTCAAAAATCATTTTTTGCACTTGATATGTGTCCGACAAAATTTGTTCCTTCTATTGATGATGGTATTAATATTATAAAATATGATATAAAAGATGCTGAGAAGGATTCGTCGCTGAGATTTGCTGCATCTACCTTCGATTTTCAAAATCATGTTTTGCGCGATGGAATGCTACAGGAAGGTAAGAGGGTTATTACATTCGCCAATATTTTAAAGCACGAAACGTTTCCTTTGGCTGAGATCCTGAGAACATTGCTCGAAATCGGGCAGAAGGAAATGAATAATCCTATTGAAATTGAGTTTGCAATTGATCTGAATACAGAAAAAGGAGAACCAGTAGTATTTAATTTCTTGCAGATCAGACCTATCGTTGAGAATGATCAGATAACGAACTTTAATCTGCAAAATATAAAAATCGAAGATACAATTATCTTTTGCGAATCTGCTTTAGGAAATGGTCGTATTGATGATATTTATGATTTTGTGTATGTTAAACCTGAAGCATTTAAATCGCTTGAAAGCGAAGCCATTGCATCCGAAATAGGATTGTTAAATGAAATGTTTATTAGGGAAAAAAGAAATTATGTTCTCGTTGGTCCGGGCAGATGGGGTTCGAGTGATCCGAATCTTGGTATCCCGGTTAAGTGGGCACACATTTCTCAGGCCCGGGTTATCGTTGAGTCGGGACTAGAGCATTACAGAATAGATCCCAGCCAGGGTACCCACTTCTTTCAGAACCTAACCTCATTCAGAGTGGGCTATTTTACAATCAATCCATACATCAACGATGGATCATATGATCTTGATTTTTTAAATAACATAAAGCCATTTAGTGAAAATAAATACCTTAAGCATCTGCGATTTGAGAAACAAATACTCATTCAGATCGATGGGAAAAATAAAAAAGGGGTGATTTTTAAACCATCTGAATAATTTTTTATCTGTTTGTATAGTTTTTGTATTGTAAATGATGCTACTTTTAGATTGTAATTATAATAGATAAATTTAATTCGTATGAATAAATATTTTCGGTTTTTTGGGTTCGCTGCAGTATTAATTCTAATCTTAAATTTTAATGGATTTACTCAGGATACAACAAGTTGTAAAGTACTTTTAGAGTCAATTTCAGGCAGTTATGATGGTGGGTGTAAAGATGGTTTAGCTCATGGGCGTGGCTTTGCCGAAGGTAAAGATAAATATAAAGGTCGTTTTCGTCTTGGTGTTCCGGATGGTAGTGGCATTTATTATTTCCGTAATGGTGATTATTATCATGGAGCTTTTAAGAATGGCAAAAAAAATGGTAAAGGAGAATTCTATTCTGCAATAAATAACAAAACAATTAAAGGTATCTGGAAAGATGATAGTTTAAATCTGGAGATTTCTGATCCACCTTATGAGATCTTGCAAAACTATAATGTAAATAATATAAATGTTATGCAAAAAGCGGGTGGAGTAGAAAACTCAATCGAATTAGTTTTTAGCCGCGATGGGCAAATCTCGTATAACATGCCATCACTCAATTTTGTGGCTTCAACAGGATATATTGTAAGAAATGCATATTATAGTGGTATTGAAAAAGCTTCATTCCCGACTGAAATAAATATTACATTTTCTGCACCAAACAGGTTTAATACAATTTATATTCGTTACGAAGCTAAAATCAGAATTAATAAACCTGGTGCCTGGAAAATAGTTATGAGATATTAACTATTTGATAGCTTATTATCACTTTTAAAAATCTTCAAAGTAATTAGTTATGAATGTTGACAAATTAATGATTCAGCTTGAAAGCAAACATCCTGGTGAGGCCGAGTATCTTCAGGCGGTTAGAGAAGTTCTCGAATCTATTGAGGAGATTTATAATCAAAATCCACAGTTTGAAAAGGCTGGAATAATTGAACGAATGGTTGAACCTGATCGTATCTTAACATTCAAAATTCCTTGGACTGATGATAGTGGTAAGGTGCATGTAAATATAGGATACCGTATTCAGTACAACAATGCAATAGGGCCTTATAAAGGAGGAATAAGGTTTCATCCAAGTGTTAATTTGAGCATTTTAAAATTTCTTGGATTTGAACAGATCTTCAAAAACTCGTTGACAACCCTACCTATGGGTGGCGGAAAAGGAGGTTCGGATTTTAATCCTAAAGGCAAATCTGATTCTGAGATTATGCATTTCTGTCAGGCATTTATGATCGAGCTTTGGAAACTCATTGGTCCCGAAACAGATGTTCCTGCTGGTGATATTGGTGTTGGTGGTCGCGAAATAGGATATATGTATGGAATGTACAAGAAACTGACAAATGAAAATGCTGGAGTGCTTACGGGTAAAGGTCTTAATTGGGGTGGTAGTTTAATTCGGCCCGAGGCTACAGGTTTTGGGAACGTTTATTTTGCAAAAGAAATGCTGGCAACAAAAGGTCTTACATTCGAAGATAAAACAGTTGCAGTATCAGGATTTGGTAATGTGGCATGGGGTGCCGTTACTAAAGCCAATGAATTAGGTGCTAAGGTTGTTACTATTTCAGGACCAGATGGATATATCTACGATCCCGAAGGAATATCAGGCGAAAAAATAAGTTTTATGCTTGAACTTAGAGCATCAAACGAAGATATTGTTAAACCATATTCATATCAGTTTCAGAGCGGACAGTTTTACGAAGGTAAAAGGCCATGGGAACAAAAGGTTGATATAGCCCTTCCGTGTGCTACTCAGAATGAATTAGGAAAGGATGATGCCGAGATACTTGTTAAAAATGGGGTGATTTGTGTTTCTGAAGGTGCAAATATGCCTTGTACACCTGAAGCTGTTGAAGTATTTCTAAAAAATAAAATATTGTTTGGTCCTGGCAAAGCGGCTAATGCAGGTGGAGTTGCAACTTCAGGATTAGAAATGTCGCAAAATGCAATGAAAATCAGCTGGACACGTGAAGAAGTAGATGCTCGTTTACATCAAATAATGACTAGTATTCACGAAGCTTGTGTTAAATATGGAAAAGACTCAACAGGATTTGTAAACTACGTGAAAGGAGCCAATGTGGCTGGATTTCTTAAGGTTGCCAATGCCATGCTCGATCAGGGAGTTATTTAATCAGAATTTATTTATAGCATTTAGGGAGCATTTGCTCCCTTTTTTATGACGGATTGGCAGAAAACTTTTTGTTCTAACTATTGTTTATTTTAAATATAAACATATTGACAGATATAAATATATTGGTATATAAATTGTAAATTGATAATAAAAATAATTATGAAAGACTTTATTCTAAAACATAAGTTTGGTTTTCTTTTCCTTATTCCTGGTATTATTGGTGGGTACTTGTACTGGCGATATGTTGGTTGTTTAAGTGGAACCTGTCCATTAAAATCAAACTGGGAAACAATGATCCTTTTTGGTGCATTAATCGGTTATTTTTTAGGTGACATCCTCGACGATTATATTAAAAAGAAAAACAGTAAAAAAGATGAACTTCCAGGAGATAATCAATGATAATAAGCCTGTACTTGTTGATTTTTATGCAGATTGGTGTCAGCCGTGCAAAATGGTGGCTCCAATTTTAAAACAAGTTAAAAATCAATTGGGTGATCAGGTAAAAATCATAAAAATCAATGTTGATACAAATCAATCTGTATCAGCTAAATATAATATCCGAAGTATTCCGACATTGCTTCTATTTAAAAGTGGAAAAATAGTTTGGAACAAGGTTGGTGTAGCTTCGGCTAGTGAAATAATTAAAAATATTAAAGAAACAATCTAAATCAGTATAAAAATGAAAAAACTATTATTTATTTTATTGATAATCCCTTTTGGAATATCAAATGCATGTGGAGTGAAAGACAAGGAGGCAAAAGAAGATAATCCTGTGACTACAATTTCAACTCCTGAAAAAGCAACAATAACCTTAACAAAGGATGAGTTCAAGAAAAAGATAATGAACTATGAGATCAACAAAGAATGGAAATTTGAAGGTGATTTACCATGTATTGTTGATTTTTATGCCGATTGGTGTGGGCCATGCCGCATTGCAAGCCCAATTCTTGAAGAAATTGCACAGGAATATAAAGGTAAAATAAATGTATATAAAGTTGATATACAAAAAGATCAGGAGTTGGCAGCAGTTTTTGGTGTTCAGGGAATTCCGGCATTTTTATATTGTCCAAAAGATGGCGGACCCAGAATGACTTCAGGAATTGGCAGATCAAACGAAGAAACAAAACAGATGTTCGTAAAAGCGATTGAAGAAATCCTTTTAACAAAGTAAAATATTTTTATTCTATCAAAGTTAAGCCCTACAGGAGTTTTAAACTCTCGTAGGGCTTAATTTTAAATTCGATCGATGAGAGAGAACCAATAACACTTTTTGTTAAAGCTGTTTTTTTGAACTATTTGTAAACCTAAATTTGATTAAATTTGTTTAAACAAATAAAACGCTATGGAAACTATAAAAACAACCTATATCGGACAACTTCGTACCGAAGCTGTTCATGTTCAGTCAGGAAACAAATTGATTACTGATGCACCGATTGATAATCATGGAAAAGGCGAAACATTCTCACCCACTGATTTACTTGCAACTTCATTAGCAAGTTGTATTTTTACTATTATGGGAATAAAAGCTGAGGCAAGTGGTTTTAGCATTGATGGAGCAACTGCCAGAACATGGAAAATAATGTCTGAAAACCCAAGGCGTGTTGCCGAAGTAAAAATTGAGTATGACTTTACCATGTGCAAATTAAACGACAAACAGAAAAAAATTCTACAGGCTCTTGTAAAGGTTTCTCCTGTACCTCTGAGTCTGCATCCCGAAACAATTCAAAATATTTCGATTAAGTTTTAATAAAAAAAGGAGGCTTCAAAAAAATGGCCTCCTTTTATATTGTTTCAATTTTTTCTATGCACTTTGGGTTGGCATATCCTTGCTAACCTTCTTAATTAATCCTTGCAAAACATTTCCCGGGCCAACTTCGGTACAAGATGACATTCCGTCTGCAATCATATTTTGCATAATTTGTGTCCATTTAACTGGCGAGGTTAACTGTTTAATAAGGTTCTCCTTTATTTGTGCAGGATCAGTATATGGTTTTGCATCAACGTTCTGATAAACAGGACAAATAGGTTTTGAAAAAGTAGTCGAATTAATAGCTTCAGCTAATTCAACTCGGGCTGGTTCCATTAAAGGAGAGTGGAATGCACCACCAACTTTTAACGGTAAAGCTCTTTTAGCACCTGCTTCGGTTAATTTTTTGCAAGCTATCTCAATACCTTTCATCGATCCTGAAATAACTAATTGTCCGGGGCAATTATAGTTTGCAGGTACAACAACCTCTTCGATTTCGGCGCAAATCTTTTCAACGGTAGCATCGTCAATACCAATAATTGCAGCCATAGTCGATGGTTCAACTTCGCAAGCTTTCTGCATTGCCATTGCTCGTTTAGATACAAGGGTTAATCCATCTTCGAAAGATAAAGTACCATTAGCAACAAGTGCGGAAAATTCACCTAATGAGTGTCCTGCAACCATATCGGGTTTAAAATTCTCGATTGTCTTTGCTAAAATCACTGAGTGAAGAAAAATAGCTGGCTGTGTTACTTTTGTTTGCTTTAAATCTTCTTCAGTTCCATTAAACATCAGGTCTGTGATTCTGAATCCTAGGATTTGGTTAGCTTTTTCGAACATTTCTTTAGCAACAGGAAACTTGTCATATAAATCTTTACCCATTCCAACAAATTGAGCTCCCTGTCCGGGGAATACATATGCTTTCATAATTTTTTATTAGTTAATTTCTAATTTTACAGCCGACAAAAATAAGAAATTACCACGAAACGGCAAATGTTTTTATTAACAGATTGAAGATGTGATAAATGTGGCTATTTTAGCACGACGAAATACTATGACATCCAAAAATGAATTGTGGAATTCCAATACAATTATGGTAATTCGTACTTATTTTTTAATGCAGTCTCGATCCTATTAAATGAATAAACTCTTCGCGTGTTTTTGTATCGCGTAAAAATGCACCTGTAAAGGCTGATGTAGTAGTAACAGAGTTTTGTTTTTGTACACCACGCATTTGCATACACATATGCGATGCTTCGATAACAACTGCTACTCCATAGGGATTAAGTGTTTCCTGAATACAATCGCGAATCTGCATGGTAAGCCGCTCCTGAACCTGTAACCTGCGTGCATAAGCTTCGACTACATGGGCGATTTTACTTAAACCTGTAATATATTTATTTGGAATATAAGCTACGTGAGCTTTTCCATAAAATGGAATCATATGATGCTCACACATCGAATAAAGCTCAATATCTTTTACTATAACCATTTGCTTATAATCTTCGCGGAAAGTAGCAGATTTAAGAATTTCTTTAGGCTCAATATTATATCCTTTTGTTAAAAACTGCATTGCCTTTGCCACACGAATGGGTGTATCGAGTAATCCTTCGCGGTCAGGATCTTCGCCAATTAGCTCCAGAATGGCTTTATAGTGTTTTGCTAATGCTTTGGTTTTCTTTTCGTCCCATTTATCTATTCGTGTATAACCTGAGTTTTCGAAGGTTTTTACGCCATTATTAATAATTTCCATGATAAATTAATTTCCGTAATATTCGATATAATTATTTTCTGTTTCCATTAGTTTGATGCAGTGAAGCTTAATTCCCAATTCATTGATTTTTGGTTCGAGCTGATTCCATATTCCGATAGCCAGATTTTCGGTTGAGGCTAGCTTGCCTTGCATAAAATCAACATCGATATTAATGTTTTTATGATCAACTTTTACAATTACTGTTTCTTTAATAATTTTACTTAATAACTTGATATTAACCACAAACCCGGTTTCAGGATTTAGCTCACCTTTAACTGTAACAAACAATATATAATTATGTCCATGCCAGTTTGGGTTTGAGCAGTTTCCAAAAGTTTCCAGATTGGTCTTTTCATCCCAGTTTTCCCTGAAAAGGCGGTGGGCAGCACTAAATTGTTCGCGTCGGGTAATTAATATCATGTTATTTTTTTTGTGAATTTAAAAGGATTTTTGATACACATCCTTAAAATAACAAAAATTTTGCTATAAAAACAATATCTTTGATCAGGTAAAAGTAAGAAAAGACGTGAAAATATTAATTGTTTCGGCAACCGAAAAAGAAATAATTCCGTTAATAAACACATTATCGGCAAATGGTCAGTCACATGATACTGGCAGATATCATTATAAAAACTTTATAATAGATATACTGGTAACCGGTATTGGCAGTGTGTTAACTACATATTATTTAACAAAAAAACTAGATCAGCAGCACTATGATCTTATTGTAAATGCGGGTATTGCAGGTAGCTTTTCGTCATTCCATTTTGTTGGCGAGGTAGTTTATGTTCACAGCGATCAATTTGCTGATTTGGGTATTGAGGATGAAAATTCATTATACACCATCTTCGAAAAGGGTTTTTTATCAGCCGATACATTTCCTTTTCAGAATGGATTATTGATCAATCCTATAAAATTAAATAATTCATTAACTGATGGTTTAAAGCAGGTTGATGCAATTACTGTTAATACAACTCACGGAAGAGAAGAATCTATAGCTTTTTTTAAACATAAGTACGATGCTGACATTGAAACCATGGAAGGTGCGGCAGTATTTTTTGTTTGTTTACAGCAGCAAGTGCGGTTTTTACAAATAAGAGCCATATCAAACTATGTTAGAGAAAGAAAAAAAGCCGAATGGGATATTTCTTTAGCCATTGAAAATCTGAATAAAAAACTTTTTGAGCTTTTAGTTGTCTTAGAAATAGATTCGCATTAATATGAAGAAAAGTACGATTAGCCTGGGTTTTTCAAGTTGCCCAAACGATACCTTTATTTTCGATGCAATGATTCATCATAAAATCGACACCGAAGGAATTGATTTTAAGGTTACGATGGCCGATGTTGAAGAACTCAATAAAAAAGCAATAAATCAGGAGCTGGATGTTACAAAGATAAGTTATCATGCTTTTGCATATATAGCCGACAATTATTGTTTGCTTGATTCAGGAAGTGCCTTGGGCAAAAATAATGGCCCGTTACTTATTAGTAAACGCAAGATTTATCCTGATGAGATAAATGACCTGAAAATTGCTATACCAGGAAAGCATACAACTGCAAACCTTTTGTTTAGTGTGGCTTTCCCGAAAGCTCAAAATAAAATTGAATATCTTTTTTCTGATATCGAAGAGGTTGTTTTGTCAAACGAGGTCGATGCCGGATTGATAATTCATGAAAACCGATTTACATACGAAAAAAAAGGATTAAAAAAGATTGTTGATCTTGGTGAATATTGGGAAAACGAAACACATTCGCCAATACCCTTAGGTGGAATTGCCATTAAAAGAAACCTGGAAATGGATTTACAACTAAAAGTAAACCGGGTTTTGCGCAAGAGTGTTGAGTTTGCTTTCAATAATCCCAAATCCGGATATGAATACATTAAAAAAAATGCCCAGGAGATGGATGAGGAAGTTATGTACAAGCACATCAACTTATATGTAAACAATTTTAGCATCGATCTGGGCAAGGAAGGCCGAAATGCTATTACCATTTTATACGAAAAAGCAACTTCTTTAGGACTTATAAAACCCATTAATAAGCAAATTTTTTTAACTTAGTACTCGGATTTAAATACATTTTTTATGATTATAGTTACCGGAGCAGCTGGATTTATTGGAAGCAACCTTGTTCAAAAACTCAATGATGAGGGCTATAAGGACATTGTGCTGGTTGATGACTTCTCGAACGAGAACAAAAACAAAAATTTTAAAGGCAAAAAATACAGCGCAAAGGTTCATCGCGACGAACTTTTTGATTGGATAAACCAGAACCAAAAATTTATACAGTTTGTTTTTCATATTGGTGCAAGAACCGATACCACTGAATTTAATAAATCGGTTTTCGATAAGTTAAATCTTGGATATACCCAAAAACTTTGGAAAAAATGTATTGAGTTTGGATTACCAATGGTTTATGCATCATCGGCAGCAACTTATGGCGCAGGTGAGTTAGGGTATGATGATAATCATGAGCTAATAGAAAAGTTAAAACCATTAAATCCTTACGGTGAGTCGAAAAACGACTTTGATAAGTGGGCAATAAATCAACCTTTGAAACCCTATTTTTGGGTTGGATTAAAGTTTTTTAATGTTTATGGTCCCAACGAATATCACAAAGGGAGGATGGCCTCGGTAATTTTCCATTCATTTAACCAGATAAAAGCTACCGGTAAGATGAAATTATTTAAATCGCATAAGCCGGAGTTTAAGGATGGTGAACAGTTACGTGATTTTATTTATGTAAAGGATCTGGTTGATGTGCTCTTCTTTTTTATGAATCACCGCGAAGATTCGGGCATATATAACCTTGGTACAGGAAAAGCACGTACATTTCTTGATCTTACAAAGAGTACATTTAAAGCCATGGCTGTTAACGAAGATATTAGTTTTATTGATACTCCCGAAGATATCCGCGATAAATACCAGTATTTCACCGAAGCCAACATGAGTAAGCTACGATCTATTGGTTACGAAAAGCCATTTACCAGCCTCGAAAAGGGTGTTGAAGATTATGTGAAAAACTATCTGATGGGTAATAAATACAATTAAATCAGTAATCGAATTAGCAGAAAATGAAATTTTTAAAATTTTTAACCATTTTTATTCTACTTTTTATTTCCAATAAATCCTTTGGACAAAATTTAAATAAAAGATTAAGTATTATTTCTGATTCTGATACAAGCTTATTAAATGCTTATATAGGAGAGGTTTATTATTTTGGAAAAAATATAAAAAAAGCCCAGCACTTTCCCCAATTAAGCTGTATTAAATCGGAAAAAAATTATCAAATTTTATGGGTTCCTTCAAAAAATTATAATAAAAGAACCAAAGTTACTAGATCACAATTAAATCAATATGTGTATGAAAGTAAGGACAATGGATTCGAGAAATTTCCGTGTTATGCTTTTATTATAAATATCAATGTTACTTGGTATGATAATGGAAAAAGTGTTGTTTATGAACCGAGATTTCCTTCCATTGTCGAAGTGTACCAACTTGCTAATAATGAATGGTTAAAATTGTTTGAAGAAGAAGTTAAGTCCCATGCCGAATTA